>NZ_JBEOYB010000022.1:0-104369 GCF_040296845.1 Streptomyces sp. NPDC001985 | reverse complement strand
GACCAGCGCCAGCATGTTCGCGCCGAAGTTCGTCTGGAGGTCGGTGTGCTTGTAGAGGTTGTTCAGCACCACCTTCGCGACCGCGTCCCGCTTGACCTGGGCGCCGGCGCCCTGCGCGCCGAGTACCGAGGTCAGAAACGCGTCGACCGCGTCGGCCGCCCAGGCGGAGTGACCGGTGGCCACATTGTCGATGGTGTTGTGGATGTCGACGAACCTGGTGGAGAACCCGTACCGCTCCAGCGCCCGGTGGGCCCGCCGGTAGCCGCCGCCCACACCGGACAGCTCCATGGCGAGATTGAGCCCCAGCACCTCGGGCAGATAGGTCCGCGGATAGCGGCCGATGCTGAGCCAGTACACCGGGAGTTCGAACGAGCCGTCCCGGAACCCGGGCCACCGCGCGAACTCCTCCGACGCGGTGGGCGGAAGCTCCACCCCCATCTCGGTGAGGACCTCGCGGTAGATCAGCGGATGGTTCAGGCTCGGCGCGCCATTGCCCAGCTCGTCCCAGTACGTCTCGAACAGGAAGTACCCGTGCTCGGAGGAGGCGAGATCGTAGTCGGTGAACCCCTGGAGCCACGAGCCGTCGATCAGTGTCAGCGGGGCGAGCTGCACCGTGGCGTCGATCAGCTCCTCCCGGGAGGGGAGCGGGGCGCCGGGGGCCGCCGCGAGGTCCCGGTCGTCCCGGTCGTGCCGGTCGTGCTGGTCCAGCAGCCAGGGGCGCAGACCCTGGGCCGGCCAGTGCCGGGGCAGCGCTCGCGGGTCCCGGTCGATGCCGTGCCGGGACCGCGCCAGCCAGCCGCGGATGTAGTCGTGGGTGTACCGGCGCAGCTCCGGTGTCTGCCGCCGGTGCTGCAACAGATGGAAGGCGGACCGGAGATCGGCCGGGGCCCGGCCGGCCGGGGTGCCGGAGGCGAAGAGGCGCGGCACGGGATAGGAGGCCGGCGGCGCCGGGGCGCGTGCCGTCCGGGCGCCGGCCCGGGCGGGCAGGGAGTCGATCCACCGGCGTATCACGGCCAGGTCCCCGGGCGAGAAGACACGGAACATGGGCCCCCGTTGCATGACCAGCCCATTGACCAGCCTGCTCCGGTCGGACCTGCCGGGCCGCACCAGATCGCTGGTGGCCAGGGCCTCCAGGAACCCGGAGGGGTCCCGGCCGCACTCCCGCAGCCACTCGGAGAGCGAGCGGCCCGAGAGCACCGAGCCGTGGTGGTAGACGGCGCCCTCCCGGGCCCGTCCCCGCAGCAGTTCGGCCATGTCGTGGGCGGGGTCCTCGGCCGACCGCAGCTCGGTGTGGAGATCGTCGCTCCACCGCGCCAGCGCCGCCCACGCCCAGCCGAAGCCCGCGGCCACCCGCTCCCTGTCCGCGCCCCGGACCCGGAGGTACGCCCGCACCGCGTCCCACCCCCGGTCACCCTCCGCCTCCGCCGGCCGGGGCTCCCCGCCGTACCCCTCCGGGCCGGGAACGCCGTCGGCGCTCCACAGCACCTTCGCCGCCACCAGGAGCGGCGGCAGGACGCCGACGGTGCGCAGACAGAGGTCGGCGCCGAGGATCTCCGGCCGGAGGTCGTCGGGGAGCCGGCTCATGGCCAGCAGCATCGCGGGGAGGTAGAAGTTCCGGTCGGCGATGCGCCGGTCGAGGGCCAGCCGGGACGCGGGTACCGCGTACTCGGCCAGCTGCGCCCTCCGCAGCGCCGCCACATAGGCGCTGCCCAGGGAGGCGCGGGGATGGCCGACCCCGACATCGGACGCGTAGAGCGCGAGGGCCCGCAGCGCCAGGGGGTCGTCGGCGCTCGCCGGGGAGGTCAGCCACTGGAGCCAGGCGCCGCTCTGCGCGGCCAGCGGGGCACAGGCCAGCGCGGCCCGCCCGGCCAGGGCGTCGGTCACCTCGCCGTCCTCGCTCAGCAGCGCCCCGTAGCGGCGCCGCTCGTCGGCGGCCCAGGTGGTGAGACGGACCCGGAGGCCGTCGAGGTCCGACTCCCCGGTGCCCGGCACCCGGAGGCCGAGCAGCGCCGTACGTATCTGTTCGACCGAGCCCTCCGCGGGGAAGGACCCCTCCGGGTCGGCGGTCCGGTGGTAGAGCGACCGGCACGCCGAGCCGGCCGGCTCCGCCGATGTGATCGGCGCCTTGGCGGCCTGGACAGGCATCCGCCCTCATCTCCTTCGGTACGGGTCGATCGGCGCGGGCCAGGGGCCGGCGGGCGATCAGAACATCGGGTAGATCGAGTCGTCGCTCTTCCGCCTGGCCGTGCGCCGGCGCCAGCCGGTGAGGAGTTTCCGCAGGAACCGCATGACGGAACCGTCCTTTCAGGAGAGGGCCAGCCGCTCCGCCAGGACCCTGGCGAAGATGTCGCTGCCCTTGTCGGTGAAGTGGCCGCGGTCGACGAAGATCCAGTCGTCCGGCGCCGTCGCGTCGGCGATGAGCGGCGCGATCTCCAGGAACCGCACGTCCTGCTTCTCGCACACCCCGCGCAGCGCCTGGGCGTACTGCCGGCCGGCGTCCAGGGTGGCGATCTCGCCGAACATCTCGTCCAGCGGGACACCGAAGCCGGAGAGCCGGTCCAGCTCCGCGAAGAGGAGGGCCTCCTCCGCGCAGGGCCTCTGCCTGATCCAGGGCGCCAGCGGTGTGAGCACATACGAGATCCGGGCGCCGGTGGCCGCCGTGAGCCGGCGCCAGCCGTCCACATGCCGCTCGGTGAGCGCGGTGGCGTGGGAGATCAGCCGGTCGAGATCCGGCACGGCCGCCCCGGCGGGGGCGGCGGCCCGCGGGGCCGGCTGCTGCGACCGGGCGGCCCGGCCCCACAGCCTCCGGCCCGGCCTGCGGTGCCGGGTCCGCAACTGCTCCATCAGCTCGTAGTACTCGTTGCAGTAGAAGAACGCCCCGTGGTCCCCGTGCTGCCACTCCGGCAACCTGCTGAGCAGCAGATTGTTGACCCCGGAGAGGATGACGATCTCCTCCACGCGCGGCAGCAGATGGTGGTGGAGCAGCATCAGGATCAGCTCCTGGACGGAGTTGAAGCTCCGGCCGCTGAAGTTGAGCCAGGGGGCCGAGGGCGCGTACCGCGTCCACAGATACGAGGGGATGGTCGTGGCGTCGCTCGTGGCACCGATGCCGAGCGCCACCGAACTGCCGACGAAGAGCCGCACCGGCCCCTGGGCCACCTCGCTGTCGACCGCCGCGCGCACTCCGTCCGGGCCGTGGGAGAACCGGAAGCCGTACCGGTCCGTGTTCAGCACGTCCGAGCGGTAGTCCGTGTGGTTGAAGTACATCAGATACGGCAGATACCGGGTGTGCCCGCGATTGTCGAAGTCGTCGTACTGCTTCATCTGCGGGGTCAGTTCGTAGCGGTGGAGTTTCACTGCGCACCCGATTTCGCCAGAGCGTTCTCATAGGCGTCGATCAGATCGTCCACCGTCTGAACGGCGGCCTCTCCCTCCAGCCCCTCCTTGAAGGGGTCGACACCCAGCTCGTCCTCCAGCTCGATGGCCACCCGGGCGAATACCAGGGAACTCACACCGAGACCGGTGAGACTGTCCCCACCCGATATCCGGGATGGCTTCTCCCCTTCCTCCTCCAGGATTTCGGTGATGGCCTTGACCGTCACGGATGTGATGTCGGACCTGCTGTGCATGACTCTGTCTCCTGCCACTGAGGGATGGTTCCGGCGGCACCCGGGCGACCGGGTGGTCACGCCTTGGTGGCGATGGCGCGCACCGTGCTGACGTTGAGCCGGTCGACCCGGTGCTCCTCGATCCACTTCTCGCATGTGGCGCGCACCCGCTCCTCGGCGGCGGTGTCCAGTTCCGCCTCCAGCCGCCGCAGCCCGCTGGAGTGCACGATGGGCCACCACGCCCCGGCCGAGCGCAGCGGCAGCGGGGTGTCCTCGGTGGTGACCTCCGCGCTGGTCACCCCGGCCTCGTCCAGCAGGGCGCGCACGACGTCCGGGTCCTCGGTCCGCACCCAGGGCAGATAGGTCCCCATGCCCGGCCGTTCGGCCCGGCAGGCATCGAAGAAGACGGGCAGCACCGGCTCGAAGAGCCGCCGGCCGATGGTGGTGATCGCCAGCGTTCCGCCGGGCCGCACATACGACCAGAAGGCGGCGAGCGTCCGCACCATGTCCTCGGCGAAGTAGATGCCCAGCGAGCAGTTCACGATGTCGAAGGCCCCATCGCCGGGCGGCAGCGCGTCGATGTCGCCGTACCTCACCCTGACCTGGTCCAGCCCGCGTTCCCGGACCCTGCGCCGGGTGATGGCGCGCATCTCCTCCAGGATGTCGACACCCTCCACCGAGCCGGTCGGGCCGACCCGCTCGGCCATGCGGACCGTCATCGGCCCCGGGCCGCAGCAGAAGTCCACCACCCGGAGACCGGGCCGCAGAGGCAGACGCGAAACCGTGTCGTCGGAGATGAAGCCCCAGAATTCCTCGGCGGCCACGGCGTAATCGGATGACGCCGCGCCATAGGTGGTCCTGGTGTCGTAACTCCGCAGATCCTTGCTCACTCGGGCCTCCTGGGAGAGGGAGAGGTGCCGGAATGTCCGGCAGGGCGGGAAGCGTTGGCGTCCTGGGAATTCGGAGGCGGAATCGGCCCCCGAAAGCGCGGCGAGGATGTTCCGGCCGCGCATGCGAGGGGATGCCGGTGGTTTCACCGGCTCATCCGTACAAGCCATCGGGTTGCCCACCGGGAATGGAGTATGCGCGATCGGGGCGTTCACGCGTTGAACGCTTGTGCCCTTGTGAAAGCGGAGGGGGGGACCGGCTTTCCGCCGCCCCGGTCGCCGCCGAACCGCCCGTGCCCACCCGGTTGTTACCTGGTCACCATGGGCCGGTGGAGTCACCATCATCTGGCGCCGGAAGAGTGGCGCGGGTGAACACCAGCATGCGTTCGAACATCGGCCCGAGCACGGGACGGCGGGGTCTCGCCGTGCTCCTGGCCCTCTGCGCCTCCGCCGCGGCCCTGGCCGCCCCCGGCGCGGCCGCCGCCCGGGAGCCGTCCCGCGTCACCGCCGCGCCGCCGGCCATCGGCTGGGGGCCCTGCCCCCGGCCCGACCCGCCCTCTCCCGAACCCGGCCCGAGGGCGGAGTGCGCGACGGTCAGGGTGCCGCTGGACTGGTCGGACCCACAGGGGCCGAAGACCGGCGTCTTTGTCGCGCGCCAGCGGGCCGCGGACCCCGCACGCCGGATCGGCGTCCTGATGTCGAACCCCGGCGGCCCCGGGGCGCCCGGAGCCGATGACGCGCTCTACGCGGACGACCCCTACGAGGGCTACGACCCGGCGATGCTCCAGCGCTTCGACATGGTCGGCTTCGACCCGCGCGGCATCGGGCGCAGCCAGGGGGCCCGGTGCGACGAGTCGATCCTCGACTCGATGCCGTCCCGCCCCCGTGACGCCGCCGAGTTCGAGCGGCTGCGCACCCTGAACGGCCGGCTGGCGGAGAGCTGTCTGCGGCGCACGGGCCCGCTCGCCGCCCATATGGACACCGAGAGCGTCGCCCGCGACATGGACGCGATCCGCGCCGCCCTCGGCGAACCCCGGATCAGCTTCCTCGGCCACTCCTACGGCACCCTCATCGGCGAGCGGTACGCGCGGCTCTTCCCCGGGCGCCTCCGCGCTCTGGCCCTCGACAGCGCGGTGGACCCGGACCTCTCCGGCGCCGAGCGCTACCTCACCGACGGCAGCGTCACCGTCGACGGCGCCCTGCGGCGGCTCGCGCGGTGGTGCGCGGGGGAGACGGAGTGCGCGCTGCACGGCCACGACCTGATGGCCGTCACCCGCGAGCTGTTCGCCCGGGCCGACGCGGGCACACTCCGCGAGCCCGGACCGGACGGGCCGGCACCGGCCAGGGTCACCGCCGACCAGCTCTCCGCACTGCTCACCTTCACCGCCGGCAGAGGGATGCCGGAGAGCGCGGCACGGCAACTGGCCGCCCTGCGCACCGGCCGGGGCGAGGTCCACTGGAGCAGCGGCGGCAGCAACGAGATCGCCACACGGCTGGTCCTCTGCCGGGACAACGACCTCAGGATGCGTGACTACGCCCACTACCGCGCCATCCGCGAACGCGTCGCCCGGGCCGCCCCCGGCGTCCGCCACAACGCCCAGGCCCTGGACTTCGTCCTCGACTGCCAGGGCTGGCCCCTTCCGCCGAGGCCCCGGCCCGCCCGGGCCGGCGGCGCTCCGCCGCCCGTCCTGGTGGTCAACGCCACCCACGACCTGGCGACCCCGCTGCCCGGCGCCCGGCGCATGGCCCGCGCCTTCCCGAGGGCGACGCTGCGCACGGTGGACACCGTGGGCCACTGGCTCTACCGCTTCGGCATGCCAGAGCGGCGGGTGATCGACGACTGGCTGACGGCCGGCCGAGGGAACTGACCCGGCCCCGCCGGCACACCCTCCGTCAGGACCGCGTGGCGACCCCGCAGGTGTCGTCCCCGGACGCCCCCGTCCGCTTGTCCAGCGGCGTGCCGCGGTCGTACGGGTCGACCGCGGGGCCGCTGCCGGCTGCCGGACCGGCACCGAACTGCGGCGTCAAGTAGCCCGTCACGGTGTCGTCGCAGCCGCCGTTGGTCATGTCGGTGGCGTACGAGATCAGGGAGAAGGTCCCGGGTTCGGTGATCACCTTCGCCGGGTTGTCCCAGCTCAGCACCGTCTCGCGCCGCACGATCGTACGGACGACCTCGTCGCCCCGCGGCGCCCGGGCGACCGGGTAGACATAGGTGACATCGGCCGTGACGCGGAGGGCCCCGCGGTCGCCCTCCCGGTAGGTCATCCGGCCCCGGGTCCTGATCTCGTCGCCGACCAGGCGCGTCCGTGTGCGGTCGAACCGGCTGAAGAGCGACACCGGGTCGTTCTCCGCGTCCGGCGCGCGGAACGCGGTCGACAGGAAGCTCCTCATGTTCTTCTGATGCGGGTTGATCAGTGCGATGGCTTCGGCGGGGCGGTCGCCGCGCAGTACCCCGGAGTCCAGATTCGACGCGGCGAGGAAGTCCCGGCTCTGGCGGAGGGCCTTCTCGACCTGGGCCCTGCTCATCCATCCGGTGGCCCTGGCCGCCGGTACGGTGATCCCGGCGGTGCCGCTCGCCCAGCGCTCCGCGGGCGATCCCCTGAACGGCTCCTCCAGCGTGGGCCGCAGGGGGTCGTCCACGGGCGGCGGCTCCGTGGGGCGCACCGACTCCGCGGCCATCGGCACGCCGGTGCCGGTGCCTGTGCCGGTGTCGCCGCCGAACCAGCCGGTCACCCGGCCCGGGATCAGCGCCACCACGAGCAGGGCGACCGCGGCCACCAGTCCGGCCGCGTACCAGCCTCTCCGCCGCTTCGGCCGCGGCGGTGCGGTGGAGCGCCAGGCGGCCGGCTCCCCGGGGCTCTCGCGCAGCCGCCGTGTCACGACCCGGGCCCGCGCCGACGGTTCCCCGGGTGCGTCCGCCGTGCCGTCCACCGATTCCCTGAGGAACCGCTCCCACTCCTCATCGGGCACGGACGAACCGCCCCGACCCCCACCCGCGCTCACACCCGACTCCTCACGCCGCCCGCCGTCACGACGTATCGCTCAAGATCACTCGCCGTATGATCGCACGACCCCCATGGCCGCCCGCCGCCCGCCGCCCGGCCGCCGGGCTTTGCCGGGACGCCGGGACCGGCGGACCGCCCGCCGTGAGGCAGCCGCACCGGCCCCGGCCCGGGGCGTCAGGGGTGGTGGAACTTCACCTCGGGGTTGGCGGCGGTCGGCCCCGCCAGCACCGGCTGCGGTCTGCCGCGCAGATGCTGGTCGAAGAAGGCGGCGACATAGCCCCGGGTGACGGCCACCGCCCGCCCGGCGGGCAGCGCCGGCGCCGGCAGCCCGAAGTGCCGGGAGATGAGCGGCCCGTCGGAGAAGGTGAAGTGGTCCGATCCGGTGACCGTCAGCCAGCGCTTCCAGCCGTCCAGGGTGGGCCACATCCGGTCCCAGGTGGTGTCGGAGCCGCCGGGCCGGTGGACGCCGTCATCGGTGCCGAGCATCATGAACGGCCGCCCGCCCAGCCCCCCGGCGGGCAGATCCTCCCAGAAGCTGCCGTCCATGTTGATGCCCGCGTCCACCCGCCGGTCGGCGGCCATCGCCGTGGCGGCGCTCGCTCCGCCGATGGAGTGGCCGGCCATCCCCACACGTCTTTTGTCGATCATGCCCGCGTGCCGCCAGACGGGTGCGGGTCCGGTGAGCCGGTCCAGCACGTGGGACACATCCCGGGCACGGGTCGCGGTCACCACGGCCCCCCGGGAGCCGTCCTCCTCCAGCGCCCGGCAGGCGACACACGTCAGTGTCCGGCCGTCGGGCAGGGAGATGCCGTAGGACTCGTACGCGTGGTCGAGCGAGGCGACGACATAGCCCCGGCTGGCGAGATCCTCCGCCAGATTCGTCTGGGTGTACCGGGACACGCTGAATCCGGGCGAGAGCAGGACGAGGGGATACGTCCCCTTGGCCGGGCGGGCGCCGACCCGGCCGTGGGTCCGGGTGGCGCTCAGCGTCCGCGCGGGCACGAGCGTCTCGATGCCCTGCCCCTCCACCAGCAGCCTGGCCTCCTCGACCGTGGAGTACCGCGCCGTACGGCCGTCGCCGGGGCGGGCCGCCGGATAGTGGAGGGTGGCCATCAGCTCCCGGCCGCCGGCGGACGGCACCCAGGGGTCGGTGCGGGAACGGTCGTCGAGGTGCAGGGTGGTCCGTCCCACCGGGTGCGGGCCGGTGGGTCGGGGCAGTCGCAGGGTGTCGGCCGGCACGGTCGCGGAGACCGGGCGCACGGTGGCCGTCTGCGGCGCGGCGGTGGCCGTCGCCGCACCGGTGAGCGGCAGCGCGAGGGCGAGACTGAGTACGGCGGCGGTGGCCGCCCGGGTGAGTTCTGCCATGGGAGAACGCTAGGCGAACCGCCCGGTCCGGCGCGTCGGACCACGGTCGCATGGTCCGTACGACCGTGGGTGGGGCGATGGCGCCGGGCCGTACGACCTCGGTCGGGTGCGCATGTGCCGGACGGGTGCTCGGACGGCGCTCGGCGGAGACCGGCCCGGCGGGGCGGGCCGACCCGGCCTCCCGGGCGTGGCGGGCCGGGCGGCTCCGGCGGGCAGGGGTGTCAGCCGTGCGCCAGGACGGCGTCCACGGTCGCGGCGAGCGTCATCGCGGAGCTGTCGAACCAGGTGCCCTCGCCGGAGAGTTCCCCGCGCAGCGCACCGTCCAGGAACGACCAGTCGGACGCCAGCACCTTGTCGCGCTCGGCGACCCGGCGGGCGACGACCTCGGCCGACGGCGCGAGGACGATCAGCCGCAGCGGCAGTCCTCGGAGCTGCTCCCGGTAGAAGTCCAGATGCGCGCGCCGGACCACCACGTCGTCGATGACCGGGACGACACCGGCGGCGTGGAAACTGCGGGCCAGCGCCGACGCGTTGCGGGCCCGCAGCAGCAGCTGGCGATCCGCCTCGGGGTCCGTCTCCGGCGACGGCAGCCGTCCGCCCGCGACGATCAGGTCCTGGAGGTGGTCGCCCTCGATGTGCGCGCCGAGGGGGAAGCGGCGGGCGAGCGAGGCCGACACCGAACTCTTCCCGGACCCCGGGATGCCGATGACGAGAAAGACGTCGGAGGCGGGCGCGGTGTCGACGACCGTGCCCTGGAAGGAGGGTTCCGGCATGGTCGCTCTTCTCCTTCACCGCCTGACCGGGCACGGTCGCGGAAGCCGCCGTCATCGAGGCGGCGATCGTAGCAAGCGGGGAGGGCCCACCCCGCCCGCCGGGGTTCCGGGTGGACGGAGCCGGTCCGCCGCCGGGGGCGCGGCGGATGGAGCATGCCGGCCGCCGGGGGCCGCGGTGGGCGGAGCCGGTCCGCCCACCGCGACCTCACACCGCGGTCACCTCAGCGGATGTTGACATCCACACAGGCGTAGAACGCGTTGGCGGTGTCGGCGATGTTCCACACGGCGAGCACCTTCTGCTTGCCGCTCGCGCTGCCGAGGTTGACCTGGTGCGACACGGTCGAACCCGGCTGCGCCCCGCCGTCGTTGAACTCCGCGACCTTCTGGCCGCCGACGTAGTACTGCCAGGTGCTGGTGGCGTGCCGTGCCGTCAGCCGCCAGTTGAAGGTGGTCGAACGGCTGACGGGGGTCACCGTCCAGCCCTTGCTGTCGTTGTCCAGCTCGGAGAAGCGGCCGTTGCCCCCGCTGCAGCTGCGCAGGCCCTTGGGCCCTTCCACGCTCTGGGGCTCGTACTTGATCTGGCCGCAGGGAACCGTGTTCGCGGCGCACTGGGCCTGCCGGCTGGGCGGCGAGGAGATGTAGCCGTGCGCGCTGGCCGTGCTCGCCGGCAGACAGACGGCGAGGAGCGGAGCGATACCCGCGCCCATGACGATGGCCAGTTTCTTCTTCCCGTTCATGTCAGCTCCTTCTGCTGTGGAGGCCCGCCGTCGTTGCCGGGCCTCGTCGAAGAGGCGTTGCGGGGGCGGACATGGCTTCACCGAGGTGGCGACCGGCCGTGGGGGGACCGGCAGTCGGTGAATCGGCGGCGAAGCCGCTGTCGCACCCTTGGTCTGGACCATATCGCTTGTCAGGTTACGGTCAATAGGGCAGCGGCATGTTCAGGACGCGGCGCGGAACGTGTTCCCGGGGCGGCGCCGGGGAAGCAGCGGTGGTGAGGGAGAGGGGTACGGCCTCGATCCCGGTCCCGCGCGCGACGCCCTCGCGACGAGGGGCGGGGGCGGGTCAGCTGCCGTCGCCGTGCTCGGCGACGACCTCCTCGACGAGATCCCGCAGGTCCTCGGGGTCCAGCTCGTCGCAGACGCCGGGCGCCACCGCGTCCCGGACATCGGAGCCGGAGGCCAGGGCGCGCTCGTGCTCCTCGGCGATCGCGTCCCGGCAGGCACCCGTGTCGGGCCCGGAACCGTCGCCACCGCACGCCGTGAGGGCGAAGAGGAGGGCGGCCGTCCAGGTGAGGGCGGCGGTCGGTGCCGTGCGCATGGCGTCTCCCGGGCGTCGTCGTGCGGTCGGCGCGAGCGTAGCGCGAAGTCGTCCGTGCACAGCGGGTGTTGGCCGGATCGCGTCGTTCCGTGATCCGCCCGTGCGGGGAGCTATCCGGCGGCGGGGTCGTCCTCGGAGAGCAGCAGGGCCGTGCCGATCTCGGCGAGCCGCTCCGTGAGATCCGGCCGTCCGCCCAGCCGTCCCGTGCGGGAGGCGTTGTCGACGAGAGCGAGCACCGCGCCGACAATGATCCTGGCCTCGGGGGCCTCCAGGCCGGGGCGCACCTCCCCGAGCAGCTGGGTCCACAGGGCGAGGTACTCCCGCTGGGTCTGCCGTGCCGCCTTGCGCTCCTTCTCGGGGAGCTGGTCCAGCTCCCCGATCAGCAGCCCGATCAAATGGCTCTGGCTCAGGGCGAAGTCGATGTACGAGCGCAGCAGCCGGTCCAGGGTCTCGCGAGGGGTGCCCGGCCGGGCCAGCGCCCGGGCGGTGCCGGCCCTGCGCTGCTCGCCGCCCCGGACCATCGCGGCGACGAGCAGATCGGTCTTGGTGGGGAAGTGCTTGTAGATGCTGGGGCCGGACGCGCCCGCGGCCTCGCCGATGTCATCGGTGCTGACCGACTGGAAACCCCGTTCGTCGAAGAGCCGGATGGCCTCGATGAGGATCTCCTCGCGGCGCGACACCGCGATCCCCGGGTACGCGCCGGCCGGAGCGTCCCCGCCGGCGGACGGCCGGACGCCGAGGGGGGTGTGGGCGGCGGCCCGCGCGAGCCGGTACAGCAATTGCTCGAACCGGCGGCGGGGCAGCGAGGTGCGGTGCCAGGAGATGGAGCCGTACACCGACAGGACGGCCCAGGCCAGCAGCGCCCGGTCGGCCTCGGCGGGCTCCGGGCGCGCGGTGTGGATCAGCTCCCCGATCCGGCCGGCGATGCCGCTCAGGGTGTGCCCCAGCTCCTCGCGGTCGCCCTCCGGCAGATGGCGGGCCTCGCGCTGCCACAGCACCGCCGCGCCCCGGCGCTCCACCGCGCCCGTCGCCGAGGCGCGCAGATAGGTGTCGAGGTCGGGCGCCGACTCCACGGACTCCCGGATGGTGCTGATCGTCCGGTCCACCACATGGAGCAGCAGATCGGGCTTGCCGCGGAAGTGCCGGTACAGCGCGGGCGCGGTGATCCCGACGGCGGCGGCCACATCGGCGACCGACACATTGTGGTAGCCGCGTTCGCGGAAGAGCCCGGCCGCCGCGGCGACGATGCGCGCCTTGCGGTCGGGAGGCCTGCGCGCGGTGGTCCGTCGCGGGATCTCCGTTGTCATCTGCTCTTCGCCCCTCGCTCTGAACCACCCGGATCAAAGGTATAGCAGGAGCGTGCGCGGAGTGGTGCCGGAGCGGTGATGATCTCTGATTGACAGGTTAAGGCCAAGTCACTCATACATCCACAGTGGCCCATTTTCCGTCCATTCTTCAGAGTGATTCTGTTAGGAATGGTTCACTTCCGGCCATGTCGCCCGACGGTCGGCCGGATCGGTCGGGCTCCGCGCCGTCAGAGCAGTTCGAGGACAGTGGCGTTCGCCATGCCGCCCGCCTCGCACATCGCCTGGAGGCCGTAACGGATGTTGTTGTCCCGCATGTGGTGGACGAGCGTGGTCATCAGCCGCGCGCCCGAGCCGCCCAGCGGGTGACCGATGGCCATCGCGCCGCCGTTGGGGTTCATCAGCTCCGGGTCGGCGCCCGTCTCCTTCAGCCAGGCCAGGGTGACCGGCGCGAAGGCCTCGTTGATCTCGAACGCGCCGATGTCGCCGAGCCGGAGACCGGACCGTTCGAGCGCCTTGGCCGTCGCGGGGATCGGGCCGAGCGCCATGGTGACCGGGTCGCAGCCGGCCAGGACCGCCGTGTGGACCCGGGCGATCGGGGACCAGCCCCTGGCCCGGGCGATCTCCGGGGTCGTGATCAGCAGGGCGGCGGCGCCGTCGGAGATCTGCGAGGAGTTCCCCGCGCTCACCAGGCCGTCCTCCTTGAAGGGAGTCTTCAGTCCCGCGAGCTTCTCCAGGGTCGAGCCCCGCCGCACGCCCTCGTCGGTGTCGAAGACCCGTGTGCCGCCGTCCTCCCCGGTCACCGTCACGGGGGCGATCTGGCCGGTGAACCTGCCCTCGTCGATGGCCCGGGCGGCCCGGGCGTGCGAGGTGAGGGCGTGCGCGTCGAGGTCGGTACGGGTCAGGCCGTACCGCTCGGCGATCAGCTCGGCGCCCACCCCCTGGTCGAACTCGCCCCCGTCCGGGTAGTAGCGCTCCCGCACCAGCGGCCCGTAGGCGCGCCCCGCCACCTGCCGCGACGCGCCCATCGGCACCCGGCTCATCGACTCGACGCCGCCGGCGACGGCGATGTCGTACTGCCCCGCCGTGACCAGGCCCGCGGCGAAGTGCACGGACTGCTGGGAGGAGCCGCAGGCGCGGGAGACCGAGACCCCCGGCACCGACTCGGGCCAGCCGGCCGCCAGCACGGCGAACCGCCCGACCACCCCGGCCTGCTCGCCCACCTGGGACACGCAGCCCCAGACGACGTCGTCGACGGACGCGGGGTCGAGCCCGGTGCGCTCGGCGAGCGCGGTCAGCACATGGGCGGAGAGGTCCACGGGGTGTACGCCGGACAGGGCGCCGCCGCGCCTGCCGACGGCGGTCCGCACGGCGTCCACGATCACTGCATCACGCATGAGCTGCTCCTGGAGGGGGTGAGGGAACGGTGCCGCGTGGGCGCGACCAGTCGTTAAGTTATTTCAAGCTAACCCACCTGTCCAGACCTCGTTCTCCGCAAAGAATGCCTTGACACCAGCGGAAACGAACGTAAAAGTGAAAACTGACTAACCCAGGTTCAAGGGAGAGGTGGTTATGTCGCGCACAGTCTTCACCGAGGAGCACGAGGCTTTCCGGGAGATGGTCCGGGAGTTTCTCGCGAAAGAGGCGGTGCCCCACCTGCCGGACTGGGTCGCGGCCAGGGCCGTCTCGCGCGACTTCTACCGGCGGCTCGGCGAGCTGGGCGTCCTCGGCGTCGAGGTGCCCGAGGAGTACGGCGGCGGCGCCCAGAGCGGCCACCATTTCGGGGCCGTGTTCGCCGAGGAGGTCGCGCGGGCCGGGGCCACCGTCGGCACCGCGATGACCCACGCCAACATCATCCTGCCGTATCTGCTGCGCTTCGGGACCGAGGAGCAGAAGCGCCGCTGGGTCCCCGGCTGCGCCTCCGGCGAGCTGATGCTCGCCATCGCGATGACCGAGCCCGGCACCGGCTCCGACCTCGCCGGCATCCAGACCTCGGCCCGGCTCTCCGACGACGGCACCCACTACGTCCTCAACGGCGCCAAGACCTTCATCACCGGCGGTACCCAGTGCGATCTGGTGCTGGTGGTCTGCCGCACCGCGCCCGCGCCGGCGGAGAACCGGCGCCGGGGTCTGTCGATCCTGGTCGTCGACGCCACCAGCGAGGGCTTCGCGGTCGGCCGCAGCCTGGAGAAGATCGGACTGCACGCCTCCGACACCGCGGAGCTGTCCTTCACCGATGTGCGCGTGCCGGTGGAGAACCTGCTCGGCGAGGAGGGCGACGCGTTCTCCTGTCTGACCGCCAATCTGCCGCGCGAACGCCTGGTGATCGCTGTCCAGGCGGCAGCCGCCGCCACCGCGGCCATCCGCTTCGCCCGCGACTACACCCGCGAGCGCGAGGTCTTCGGCAAGCCGGTGGCCGCCTTCCAGAACACCAAGTTCGTTCTCGCCGAGTGCGCCACCGAGGTGGAGGCGGCCCGGCTGATGGCGTACGAGGCGCTGGAGCGCGACGCCCGCGGTGAACTCACCGCCGACTACGCCGCCATGGCGAAACTGCTCTGCACCGAGACCGCGAGCCGGGTCATCGACAAGTGCCTCCAGCTGCACGGCGGCTACGGCTACATGCTGGAGTACCCGATCGCCCGGCTCTACGCCGACACCCGCGTCATGCGGATCTACGGCGGCACCAGCGAGGTCATGAAGACCATCATCGCCAAGTCCATCGGCCTCTGACCGGGACCACCGCCACCCCTTCCCGCAGCTGAAGGAGTCATCATGCAGATCAACGGAGTCTCCGCCGTCGTCACCGGCGGTGCGTCGGGCCTCGGCCTCGCCACCGCCCGGCGGCTGGTCGGGCACGGCGCCCGGGTCGTCCTGCTCGACCTGCCCACCTCGGCCGGTGAGCAGGCCGCCGCCGAACTCGGCGAGCGGGCCCAATTCGTCGCCGGCGATGTCCGCAGTGCCGACGACGCCGCCCGTGCCGTGGCCGCAGCCGCCGCGCTCGGGCCGCTGCGCGTCGCGGTCAACTGCGCCGGTCTCGGCCGCGGCGGCCGGACCGTCTCCCGGGACGGCACGCCCTACGCCCTGGAGGACTTCGAGTTCGTCGTCGGGGTCAATCTGACCGGCACCTTCAATGTCCTCCGCCTCGCCGCCGCCGAGATGTCCCGCACCGAGGAGGCCGACGGCGAGCGCGGAGTCATCATCAACACCGCATCCGCCGCCGCGTACGAGGGCCAGATCGGCCAGTGCGCCTACTCCGCCTCCAAGGCCGGCATCGTCGGGATGACCCTGCCGATCGCCCGCGACCTGGCCGCCGCCAGGATTCGGGTCGTCACCATCGCGCCGGGTCTCTTCTCGACCCCGCTCCTCAACCGGCGGCCGCAGGAGGCCCTGGACGCGCTCGGCGCCCAGGTGCCGCACCCCTCCCGGCTGGGCGACCCGTCCGAGTACGCCCATCTCGCCACGGCCATCATCGAGAACCCCATGCTCAACGGCGAGACCATCCGGCTCGACGGCGCCATCCGCATGGCCCCCAAGTAGCCCCGGCTTCCCTGCCCCCCGGCCTCCCGGCCCCTCTTCGGGGACCCCGGCGGGCGGTGCGCGGGGAGCTTCCCGGTCCGCGGGGGCGGACGCCCCCGGGACAGCGCCACCGACGGCCCACAGGGTTGACCGCCCGCGCCGGCTCCGGCCCTACCCGCGCATACCCCCGCCCCGCCCGCACCCCGGCCGGCCTGCCGCCGGCGAGGAGGAAGAGACTCCGCCATGGGCCTGCATCTGCCCGACGCCATCCGCCTGTACGCGGGTGAGCGCGCCCACTGGCCCGCGCTCACCTGCGCGGGCCGCACCATCCGCTACGCCGAGCTGGACTCCCGTACCAACCGGCTGGCCCGCGCGCTCCTCGCCGCCGCGCCGGCCGGCTCCCGGATCGGCTTCCTCACCCGGACCCGCGGCGAGGCGGGCGAGATCCTGATCGCCGCCGCCAAGGCCGGTCTGGTGACCGTGCCCCTCAACTGGCGCCTCGCCGTGCCGGAGCTGACCGGCATCGCGCGGGACGCGGGGCTGCGGGTGCTGATCGCCGACACCGAGTTCCTGGAGGCGGCCGACGCGGTGCGCGCCGTGCTGCCGGATCTGCTGCTCATCGGCACCGAGGCCGGCACCGAGGCCGGCACCGAGGCCGGCACCGAGCCCGGCTTTGGCACCGCAACCGCAACCGGCACCGGCACCGGCACCGCGACCCGCACCGGCACCGGTGGACCCGCCGGTCCGGACACGGCGCCCGGATACGAGGCATGGCTCGCCGCCCACCCCGACGACGACCCGGGCCGGGGCGGCGAAGCCGACGCCGATGAGGTGTTCCTCCAGATCTACACCTCCGGCACCACCGGCCTCCCCAAGGGCGTCCTGCTCACCCACCGCAACTTCCACGCCGACCGGGCGGAGCTGGACGAGTACGTCTGGGAAGCCGGCTCGGTGGCGCTCAACGCCCTGCCGATGTTCCACGTCGGCGGCCTGGGCTGGCTGCGCCTCGCGCTGACCGCCGGCGCCCACACCCTGCTGGTCCCCGAGTTCGCCCCCGGCCCGGTCGCCGAGACCATGGAACGGGAAGGTGTCACCCACGCCTTCCTCGTCCCCTCGGTGCTCCAGATGCTCACCGCGCTCCCCGGCGTCGACACCCGCGACTTCTCCGGACTCCGCCTCATCGCCTACGGCGCCGCCCCCATCACCCCGGTCCTGCTGCGCCGCTCGATGGAGGTCTTCGGCTGCCGCTTCATGGGCAAGTACGGACTGACCGAGACCGGCGGCACGGTCAGCCGGCTGCCCCCGGAGGACCACGCCGCCGACGGGCCCCGCGAGCGGCTGCTCGCCTCCGTCGGAAGGCCCCGCCGGGGGGTCGAGGTCACCATCGTCGACACCCTGACCGGCCTCCCGGTCCCACCCGGGGCCGTCGGGGAGATCCGGGTCCGCTCCCGCCACAACACCCCCGGGTACTGGAACCGCCCCGAGGAGACCGCCGCGCTGTACGACGCGGAGGGCAGGCTGTGCACCGGCGACGGCGGCTATCTCGACGAGGACGGCCTGCTGTTCCTCACCGACCGGGTCAAGGACATGATCGTCAGCGGTGGTGAGAACGTCTATCCCACCGAGGTCGAAGCCGTCCTCGCGGAGCACCCCGCCGTGCTGGAGGTCGCCGTCGTCGGCGTACCGGACGAGGTCTGGGGAGAGGCCGTCGCCGCCGTGGTCGTCCTGCGCGAGGGCGCCGTCCGGCCCACCGAGCGGGAGCTGATCGACTTCACCCGGCCCTCCCTCGCCTCGTACAAGAAGCCCCGCCGGGTGCGCTTCGTCCCCGAACTGCCCCGCAACGCCGCCGGAAAGATCCTCAAGCGTGCCCTGCGGGAGCCCGGTCACCCCTGACCACAGCGGCCACGCCCGCCACCCCGACCACAGTGGCCGCCGCCCTCTGGGAGCGCCGCGACCGATCCGCACACGAGGAGCCGTTCGATGGCCGATCTCGAATACACCGTCCGCGACCAGATCGCGACGATCCTGCTCAACCGGCCCGAGCGCAGGAACGCGTTCACCGTCGACATGGTGCACGCCTGGGCCGACGCCCTGATCGAGGCCCAGCGCGACCCCGCCGTACGGGTCATCGTCGTCACCGGCGCCGGGGGCTCGTTCTGCTCCGGGGTCGACCTCACCGCCTTCAAGGGCGAAGAGCGCACCCCGCTGGAGGAGAAGGAGCTGCTGACCCGCCATGTGCACCGGGTCGCCCTCGCCCTGGAGGACATCGACAAGCCGGTGATCGCCGCCGTGTCGGGCCCCGCGGTGGGGGCCGGAATGGACATGGCGCTCCTGTGCGATCTGCGCTTCGCCGGCCGGAGCGCCCGCTTCTCCGAGGGCTACATCAAGGTCGGCCTGGTCCCCGGTGACGGGGGCTGCTGGCTCCTGCCCCGGGCCGTCGGCACCTCCACCGCGCTGCGCATGCTGTGGACCGGCGACTTCGCCGGCGCCGACGAGGCGCTGCGGATCGGCCTGGTGGACGAGGTCCACGACGACGAGACGCTCCTGGACGCCGTCCACGCGTACGCCGCCCGGCTCGCCGAGCGCCCGCCCGTCGCGATCCGCGCCATCAAGCGCGCCGTCCGCCAGGGCGCCCGCCACGATCTGCGCACCGCCCTCGACCTGATCTCGTCCCATATGGCAGTGATCACCACCACCCAGGACTCACGGGAGGCCTTCGACGCCTTCCAGGAGAAGCGGCCCGGCGTCTTCACCGGCCGCTGACCCCTCCGCCCGAAAGGCCACCCATGGACCACCCCCCGGAGACGGACTCCTGCGAGCGGCTGCGCGACCAGGTCCGCACGCTGACCTCCGCATGGCGGGACGCCGGACGCCACACCCCCCGCAGCGACTCCTGGCTGCGCTCCTTCGACCTGGACTTCAGCAGGGAACTCGCCGCCCGCGGGCTGATCGCCATGACCTACCCGAAGGAGTTCGGCGGGGCGGGCCGCACCCATGTGGAGCGGCTCGCCGTCACCGAGGAACTGCTGCGGGCCGGTGCCCCGGTCGCCGCGCACTGGATCGGCGACCGGCAGATCGGACCCGCGGTCCTGCGGTACGGCACCCGCGCCCTCCAGGAGGAGATCGTGCCCCGGATCGCCCGCGCGGAAGCGGTCTTCTGCCTCGGCATGAGCGAGCCGGAAGCCGGCTCCGACCTGGCGTCCGTCCGGACCTCGGCGACCCGGACCGAGGGCGGCTGGCTGGTCACCGGACACAAGATCTGGACCACCCAGGCCCACCGCGCCACCCACGCCTACCTCCTCGCCCGCACCGAGCGGACCGAGCGCAAGCACGACGGGCTCACCGAGTTCATCGTCGACATGGACAGCGAGGGCATCACGGTCACCCCGATCGTGGACCTCGCCGGGGAGCACCACTTCAACGAGGTGCGCTTCGAGAACGTCCATGTCCCCGGCCACCGGGTGCTCGGCGAGGCCGGCAACGGCTGGCGGCAGGTCGTGGAGCAGCTCTCCTTCGAACGCGGCGGCGCCGAGCGGGCCCTGTCCAGCTATCCGGTGCTGGTCGAACTGATCGCCGAGACCGCCCGGCAGGCCGACGACCGCGAGCTGCACGCCCTGCTCGGCACCCTGGTGGCACGGCTCGCCGTGCTCCGCCGGCTCTGCTACGACGTGGCCGCCGCCATGGACGCGGGCCGGGCCCCCGTCCAGCAGGCAGCGGCGCTCAAGTACCTCGGCAACGCCTTCGAGCACGAGGTGATCGAGGCGCTCCGCCGCACCGGCCTGTGCCGCGAACCCTCCTTCGACGGGACCTTCGGCCAGGCACTGCTGGCCTCCCCGGCCTTCAGCCTGCGCGGCGGCTCGGCCGAGGTGCTGCTCTCCCTCATCGCCCGACAGGAGGCCCGTTCATGAGCCAGTTCGCCGACGAGCTGCGGACCCTGGTGGACGATCTCGTCCAGCGCCACGGCCCCGGCGACCAGCCGGAGCTGTGGGCGAGCCTGTGCGGTCTCGGGCTGCCCCGGGTCGGCGTCGCCGAGGAGCGGGGCGGCTCCGGCGGCTCCCTCGACGACCTGCTCGTCGTCGTCGAGTCGGTGGCCCGGCACGGTATCGGCGTCCCGATCGTCGAGGCGTCGACCGCCGACTGGATTCTGAGCCACGCCCCGGAGCACGCCCTGGGCGACGAGAGCGAGCCGGCCACGGTCCTGCTGACCGAGGACCCGCCCGCGAGGGTCTCCGGCACCGTCACGGCGGAGCTGTCCGCCGTCCCCTGGGCCCGCGACGCCGCCCGGCTGGTGCTCTGCGCCCCGGGCGCCGACCCCCTCGCCGTCGATCTGCGCCACGGCTCGGTCACCGTCCGCCCGGGGGCGAACGTCGCCGGTGAGCCCCGCGACACCGTGGTGCTCACCCACACCCCCGCGCACACCGTCACCGGCGCGCCCTCCCACGACCTGATCAGGGAACGGCTCGCGCTGCTCTGGTCGGCGGCCGTGCTCGGCGCCGCCCACGGCGCCCACCGGCTCACCCGCGCGTACGTCTGCGAGCGGCGGCAGTTCGGCGCGCCCCTGCTCGCCATCCCGGCCGTCTCCGCCAACCTGGCCCGGATGCGGGTGCGTCTGGTCCAGGCCGAGGCGGCCCTCGCCCTGGCCCGCGAGGCAGAACCGCTCAGCGGCGCCGTCGAGATCGCGCGCGTCACCACGGCCGCGGCGGCCACCGAGATCGCCGCGACCGCCCATCAGCTCCACGGCGCCATCGGCATCACCGAGGAGTACCCCCTGCACCGCCTCACCCGCCGGCTGTGGTCCTGGCGGGACGCGGTGGCGAGCGAGCGCGAGTGGGCCGAGAGCCTCGGGCGCCGGGCCGCGTCGGCCGGGGAGGCCGGGGTCTGGACCCGTATCACCGCCACCGGCTGACAGCAGACGCGCCGGCCCGCGGACCCCCCGCCGCCGGTGCCCCCCGAGGAGAACGTGAGGAGAAGAGGAACGATGACCACCAGCCCCGAACTCGACTGGGACGACACCACCGACCAGGAGGACGTCACCCGCGGCCTGATCGAGAAGCTCACCCCCTGTGTCATCCGCAACGACGCGGGCCGGGTCGTCTGGGACAACGACCGCTGGGACTTCCTGAACACCCAGGAGTGCCCCGACTCGGTCCACCCCAGCCTGTGGCGGCAGAGCCGCCTCAACACCGCCCAGGGTCTCTTCGAGGTCGTGCCCGGGATCTACCAGGTCCGCGGCCTGGACGTCTCCAATATGACGATCATCGAGGGCGGGACCGGTGTGATCGTCGTCGACCCGCTGATGTCCCGGGAGGTGGCCGCCGCGGGCATGGAGCTGTACCGCCGCAACCGCGGCGACCGGCCCGTCCACGCCGTGATCTACACCCACAGCCACGGCGACCACTTCGGCGGCGTCCTCGGTGTCACCACCACCGACGCGGTGACGAGCGGCGCCTGCGCGATCGTCGCCCCCGAGGAGTTCATGCGGCACGCGGTCAGCGAGAACATCTTCGCCGGACCGGCCATGCTCCGCCGCGCCGTCTACATGTACGGCCGCTCCCTGCCGCTCGGCCCCGAGGGCCAGGTGGGCTTCGGCCTCGGACAGGCGCTGTCCACCGGCACCGTGGGCCTGATCCCGCCGACCGTGGACATCACCGCCACCGGCCAGGAGCTGGTCATCGACGGGGTGCGCCTGGTCTTCCAGCTCACCCCGGACACCGAGGCCCCCGCCGAACTGAACTTCCATCTGCCCGACCACCGGGTCCTGCTCATCGCCGAGAACGTCAACCACAGCCTGCACAACGTCCTCACCCTGCGCGGCGCCCAGGTCCGCGACGCGCACGCCTGGGCCGCGTACATCACCGAGTCCATCCAGCTCTTCCACGGCGCCGAGGTCCTCATCGGCTCCCACAACTGGCCCACCTGGGGCCGCGACCGGGTGCTGCGGATGCTCACCCAGCAGCGCGACGCCTACGCGTACATCCACGACCAGACCGTCCGGCTGATGAACCGGGGGCTGACCGGTCCGGAGATAGCCGAGGAGATCCAGTCCTTCCCGGGTGAGCTGGGCCGGGCCTGGAACACACGCGGCTACTACGGCTCCCTCAGCCACAACATCAAGGCCGTCTACCAGCGGTACATGGGCTGGTACGACGGCAACCCGGCGCATCTGTGGCAGCACCCGCCCGTCGAGCAGGCCAAGCGGTACGTCGCGGCCATCGGCGGCGCCGACGCCACCGTGGCCTCGGCGCGCGAGGCCGTCGGCGCCGGGGATCTGCGCTGGGCCGCCGAACTCCTCAACCACGTCCTGTTCGCCGAGCCCGGACACACCGGCGCCCGGGAACTCCAGATCGCGGTGTACGAGAGCCTCGGCCGGGCCCAGGAGAACGGCACCTGGCGCAACATCTATCTCACCGGCGCCAAGGAGCTGCGCGAGGCCGGCGAGACCGTGAGCAGGTCCGGGGCGCCCGGCGCGGAGAGCGTCGAGATGCTGGCGGGACTGGCCACCGGGTCCGTCTTCGAGTCGATGGCCGTACGGCTGGACGGCCCGCGCGCGGCGGCGCACCGGCTGCTGCTGCGCTGGGAGTTCACCGACACCCGGGAGGTCTGGACGCTGCTGGTCGGCAACGGGGTGCTCACCCCGATGCGGGGCGAGGCGCCGGGCGGGGAGCGCCCGCAGGCGACCCTCACCCTGGAGCGCGCCACCCTCAACCGGGTGCTGGCCCAGCGCACGACCTTCGCCGAGGCGATCGGCTCCGGCGCGATCGCCCTGGCCGGTGACGCCACGGTCCTCGCCACCTTCCACGGCCTGCTGGAGAAGCCCACCCGCAACTTCCCCATCGTCCTGCCGTAGCACGCGCGGAAGCCGGGCCCGCGCACCGCGCGGGCCCGGCTTCCGTGTCTCCTCCCCGGTCAGTCGCCGGCGGCGCGCCTCCGCAGCTCCGTCTTGAGGATCTTCCCGGTGGCCGACAGCGGCAGCGCGTCGACGAACACCACGTCCCGCACCCGCTGGTACGGGGCGACCCGCGCCCTGACGTACGCCATCAGCTCCCGTGCCAGGGCGGAGGGGTCCTCGGCGCGTGCCCCGGGCCGTACCGACACGAACGCCACCGGGATCTCCCCGGCCTCGCCGTCCCGCCGGCCCACCACGGACGCCTGGGCGACCGCCGGGTGCTCCCGGAGCAGATTCTCCAGCGGGCCGGGATAGACGTTGTACCCCTTGTAGATGAGCATGTCCTTCGCCCTGCCGACCAGGGAGAGCCAGCCCCGCGCGTCGAGCGTCCCGAGGTCGCCGGTGCGCAGCCAGCCGTCCACGAACTGCGCCGCGGACAGTTCCGGGGCGCCGTGGTAGCCGTCGGTGACCTGCGGCCCCCGGACCCACACCTCGCCCTGCTCACCGGGGGCCAGCGCGGTGGTGCCCCCGGGTTCCCTGATCTCGATCTCGGTGTCGAACAGCACCAGTCCCGTGCTCCCCGGCGGGACCTCGACCGAGCTGTCCAGCGGACTGATCGCCACCCCCATGGTGGCCTCGGTCAGCCCGTAGCCGTCACTGATCACCGCACGGGGGAAGATCTCCGCCAGCTCGGCGACCACCGCGGGGTTGATGGGCGCCGAACCGCTGCTGACCACCCGCACACACGACAGATCGCGCTCCCGGACCCCCGGCACGGCCAGCAGCGCGTGGCACAGCGAGGGGGAGCCGGTGACCGCGTGCACCCGCAGCCGCTCGACGGTGTCGAGATAACGGGCGGCGTCGAAACGGCCGAACACCACGACGGTGATCCCGGCGGCGAGGAAGACGCTCTGGCTGACCATGCCCATGCCGTGGAAGAGCGGGGCGATGGCGATACCGGTGGCGTCGCCCAGCGGGATGTGGTGCGCGGTCGTCGCCCCCGGCACCGCGCGCAGGGTGATCCTCCCCTCCCCGTCCGCGTGCGGAACGGCGGCGCTGCGCCAGCACGCCGTCTGGAGCACATTCACCACGAGGTTGCGGTGCAGGACCCGGACGGCCTTGGGCACTCCCGTGGTGCCGCCGGTGAAGGCGAGATGCGCGACGGCGCCCGGCTCCACCGCCGTCGCGGGCGCCGCGTCGGCCCGCAGCAGGTCCTCCAGCGGGAACGGGGCCACCGGGAACCCGGCCGTGGGCACGGTCCCGTCGGGACCCGGGGCCGCCTCCGTCACCGGGGCGAGCACCACGAGACGGACCCGGGAGCCGTCGAGGGCGCCGGCGAGCGGCGCGGCGACCGAGGGGTGGGTGACGACCGCGACCGCGCCGGAGTCGTCCAGTTGCTGCCGGAGCGCGGCCGGCGGCTGGGTCGGGTTGAGCGGGACGACGGCGCCGCCCGCGAGCAGCACACCGTAGTAGGAGACGGTGAACCAGATCGAGTTGGGCAGATGCAGCCCGACGGCCTCGCCCGGGGCCAGACCCCGTTCGCGCAGCCCCTGGGCGACGCTCAGCGCCCGCTCGTACAGCTCCGCGAAGGTCAGCCTCACCTCGCCGTCGATCAGCGCGGTGCGGCCGGCGTAGGCGTGGGCCGAACCCGCGAGCAGATCCGCGACCGTGCCGTCGGGGTAGTCGAGGGTGCGGGGAAGCCCTCGGGGCCAGGTGGTGGTCATGGCGGAACTCCTTTGTTCAGTCATGCCCGGGCGCTGCCTCGGGACGGGGGCCGGTGCTCACACCGGAGCCGGGGAGCCCGGCGGGGAGTGCGGGGGTGTCACTGTCCGCTCCAGCGGGGGGAGCGCTTCTCGGCGAACGCCAGCGCGCCCTCCCGGGCGTCCGCCGACGCGAAGACCGGCGCGCAGGCGTCGCGGTTGCGCGACCACACCTCGTCCGCCGGCCAGTCGGCGGACTCCGCCACGATCCGCTTGCTGGCCCGCACCGCGATCGGGCCGTTCGCGGCGATCTCCCGGGCCAGGGCCAGGGCACCGTCCAGCGCCCCGCCCCGCGCGGTCAGCTCGTTGACCATGCCCAGCTCGTACGCCCGCCGCGCCGGCAGGAAGGCACCGGTCAGGGCGTACTGCATCGCCACGGTGTACGGAATCCGCCGGGGGAGGCGCACCAGCCCGCCGCCGGCCGCTATCAGCCCGCGCCGGGTCTCCGGCAGACCGAACTGCGCGGTGTCGGCCGCCACGATCAGATCGCAGGCCAGGGCCAGTTCGGTGCCCCCGCCGAGCGCGTACCCCTCGACGGCGGCGATCAGGGGCTTGGCGGGCGGGGTCTCCGTGATGCCGCAGAAGCCGCGCCCGGGGATGCCGGAGCGCTCTCCGGCGGCCAGGGCCTTGAGGTCGGCGCCCGCGCAGAAGGTGCCACCGGCGCCGGTGATCACCCCCACGACGAGATCGTCGCGGGCGTCCAGCTCGTCGACGGCCTCGGCGACGGCGTCCGCCACCGCCCGGTTGACGGCGTTGCGGGCCTCGGGGCGGTTGATCGTCACCACGGCGACGCCGTCCGCGAACGAGGTGAGCACGAGATCGGACATGTCGGTCCTTCCGGGGGATGAGGGGGTCGTTCAGCCGCGGCGGGCCCGCGCGGGCCGCACCACGGTCTCCTGCACCACATGGGCGATCAGCCTGCCGTCCCGGCTCCACACATCGGCGAAGGCGAGGCCGCGCCCGTCCACCGAGGTGGGGCTGCGCTGGGCGAACAGCATCCACTCGTCGGCGCGGAACGGCCGGTGGTACCAGACGGCGTGGTCCAGGGAGGTGAGAAAGACCGACGGGGGCGCGCCGCGCAGCATCCGCGGGCGCTCCGTCGACAGCACGGCGACCGGCGCGAGAAAGAGATCGGAGGCGTAGGCCAGGGCGCAGGCGTGCAGCATCGGGTCGTCGGGCAGCGGCCCCGCCGAGCGTATCCACAGCCGCTGCTCGGTCAGGCCCTCGGTGTTCGGTTCGGCGGGTCCGGGGACCAGCCGCATCTCCAGCGCCCGGATGAACTCGGCCTGCGCGTAGTCCTCGGGGTTGATCCGCTTCCAGATCTCGTACATGTCGGGAAGGGTGTCCGGGTCGGCCGTCGCAGGCATCGGCGGCTGCCGGTCCCCGGTGTGTTCGAGCCGTTTGAAGGAGGTGGAGAGGGTGAAGACGATCTCTCCGCCCTGGAGGACGGTGACCCGGCGGGAGAGGTACGAGGACCCGTCCCGCACCCGCTCCACCGAGTAGACCAGGGGGCGCGCGGTGTCGCCCGCGCGCAGGAAGTAGCCGTGCAGCGAGTGCACCGCTCTCCCCTCGGGCACGGTCCGGGCCGCCGCGGTGAGCGCCTGGGCCGCGACCTGTCCGCCGAAGGCCCGCAGCGGGATGCCGGCATGGCACCAGCCCCGGAACAGATCGTGGTCCAGCTGTTCCAGGCCGAGGAGTCCGACGAGGTTCGCGACCGCGTCCGGCTCCGTCCGCCGCTCGGGTGTCACGGGCATCGCGGGCCGTCCTCAGAGGAGTTCGAGGATGGTGGCGTTGGCCATGCCGCCGCCCTCGCACATGGACTGGAGGCCGTAGCGGATGCCGCTGTCGCGCATGTGGTGGACCAGGGTGGTCATGATGCGCGCGCCCGAGCCGCCGATCGGGTGGCCGATGGCCATCGCCCCGCCGAGCGGGTTGAGCCGCCGGTGGTCGGCGCCCGTCTCCTTGAGCCACGCCAGGGTGACCGAGGCGAAGGCCTCGTTGATCTCGTAGACGCCGATGTCGTCGAGGGAGAGCCCCGAGCGCTTCAGCGCCTTGGCGGTGGCGGGGATGGGGCCCTTGAGCATGGTGACGGGATCGGTGCCCGCCACGACGGCGGTGTGGACGCGGGCCAGCGGTGTCCAGCCCCGGGCGCGGGCGAACGCGCTGGTGGTCACCAGCAGGGCGCCCGCCCCGTCGGAGACCTGGGAGGCGTTGCCCGCGGTGATGGCGCCGTCCTCGCGGAAGGCCGGTTTGAGGGCGGCGAGCGTATGGAGGGTGGAGCCGCGCCGGACGCCCTCGTCGGTGTCGAAGACCCGGGTGGTGCCGTCCTCGCCGGTGACGGTGACGGGGGCGATCTGGTCCTTGAAGCGTCCCTCGTCGATGGCGCGCGCGGCGCGGGCGTGGGAGTCCAGGCCGTGCTGGTCCATCTCGGCGCGGGTGATCCCGTACTCGTCGGCGATCAGCTGGGCGCCCGTGCCCTGGTGGAAGCGGACACCGTCGTAGCGGTCCCAGACATCGGGGCCGAAGGGTTCGCCGAAGCGGCCATCGAGCCGGGTGGTGCCCAGCGGGATGGCGCTCATGACCTCGACGCCGCCGGCCACGGCCACGTCGTACTGCCCGGAGATCACACCGGCCGCGGCCTGGTGCACGGCCTGCTGGGACGAGCCGCACTGGCGGTCGACGGTCACCCCGGGGACGGACTCCGGCCAGCCGGCGGCCAGTACCGCGGCCCGGCCGACGCATCCCGCCTGCATCCCGACGCCGGCGGCGCACCCCCAGATCACATCGTCGACGAGCGCGGGGTCCAGGCCGGTGCGTCCGGCCAGGGCGGTCAGGACACGGGCGGAGAGCGAGGCGGCGTGCGTCCGGGAGAGGGAGCCGCCCCGTCTGCCGACAGCGGTGCGTACGGCGTCGACGATCACTGCGTCGCGCATGGGGTCCTCCGTAAGTTGTTAGGCGGGCGGTGTGCGGGGCGGTTCGGATGGCGCGTGCGCACGGCGGCGTTCACCGCGCCGGGCGGGGCGGGGTCAGAGCCCGAGGTCCTTGGCGATGATGGTCTTCATGACCTCGCTGGTGCCGGCGTAGATGCGGTTGACGCGGGTGTCGGCCCAGAGCCGGGCGATCGGGTACTCCAGCATGTAGCCGTAGCCGCCGTGCAGCTGGAGGCACTTGTCGATGACCCGGCCGGCGACCTCGGTGCAGAAGAGCTTGGCCCTGGCCGCGTCCGCCGGGGTCAGCTCGCCCGCCGCGTGGGCGGCCAGCGCCCGGTCCACCAGGGCCTGGGCGGCGACGACCTCGGCGGAGCACTCGGCGAGGACGAACCTGGTGTTCTGGAAGGCCGCGACCGGCTTGCCGAAGACCTCGCGGTCGCGCACGTACTCCGTGGCGAAGCCGATCGCGCCGGCGGCGTTGGCGGTCGCGCCGACGGCCGCGCCGAGCCGCTCCACGACCAGGTTGTGGGTGAGATACGCGAAGGCCGCGCCCTCCTCGCCGAGGAGGTTCGCCACCGGCACCCGGACATCGGTGAAGGACAGTTCGGCGGTGTCCTGGGCACGCAGCCCGATCTTGTCGAGGGTCCGTCCGACGGCGAACCCCTCGGACGCGGTCTCCACGCACAGGATCGTCAGACCCGCGCGGCGGTCGGCGGGGTCGTGGGCCGAGGTCCGGCAGACGACCAGGACGAGATCGGCCTGCGCACCGCCGGTGATGAAGGTCTTGGCGCCGTTGAGGACGTAGTGGGTGCCGTCGTCGGAGAGTCTCGCCGAGGTCCGGATGCCGGCGAGGTCGGAGCCCGCGCCGGGCTCGGTCATCGCGATGGCGGTCATCGTCTCGCCGGAGAGGAAGCCGGGCAGCCAGCGCCGCTTCTGCTCCTCGCTGCCGAACTCCAGCAGATAGGGGAGGACGAGACAGGTGTGCACCGTCTCCGCGCCGAACCCGACGCCCGCCCGGCCGCACTCCTCGCGGATCACGGCCTGGTGGGTGAAGTCGGTGACACCCGCGCCGCCGTACTCCTCGGGCACCTGGACGGCGAAGACGCCGAGCGCCCCGAGTCCGCGGTAGAGGTCCCGGGGAACCCGGCCCTCCCGCTCCCACCGCGCGTAGTGCGGGACGACCTCCTGGGCGATGAACGCGCGGATGGTCGCCCGGAACGCCTCGTGGTCCTCGGTGAACATGCTGCGGCGCACGGTCACACCTCCTTGCTCACAGGTCCGGCGCGCTCCGCCGGACAAGCATTAAGTTAATTTCCATTAACCCAGCTGTCCAGGGTCGGGAGTAGGGAAATTCCTGGCGGTAGTGGTTTTGGCGAGGTGGCGAGTGAGGTCATGTTTCCCTGGTAATCACTGCTCAAGAACCTGGACACCGGCGTTAGCGTCAATTAACTTCATGGCTGTGCGCAGTCGGCTCCCGAACACGCCGCCCCCACGCGCCCGCCGTCTCGCCGCCCCCACGCGCTCGTCGTCCCACCCCCGCACACCGCACCGTCGCAACGAAGCGAGGACCGCTCACATGGCCGACATCGTGGAACACCGGACACTCTTCATCGGAGGCAGGTGGACGGACCCGGCGGGCCGGGACACCATCGAGGTGATCTCCCCCGTGACCGAGCAGGTCGTCGGCCGGGTCCCGCACGCCGCCCCGGCCGATGTGGACCGGGCCGTGGCCGCCGCCCGCGAGGCCTTCGACCACGGCCCCTGGCCCCGGATGACCCTCGCCGAGCGCATCGAGGCCGTGACCCGCGTCAAGGACGGCCTCCTCGCCCGCCACCGGGAACTGGCCGAGCTGGTCACCCTCCAGAACGGCTGCCCCATCACGGTCTCCGTGCGGGCCCAGGCGCTGAGCGCCGTCGCGGCCTTCGGCGCCGCACTGAACGTCGCCGCCGGTCTCACGGCCGAGGAGGAGCGCCCCGGACTGACCGGACCGCTCCTGGTGCGCCACGAGCCCGTCGGCGTGGTCGCCGCCGTCACCCCCTGGAACGTGCCGCAGCTCACCATCGCGGGCAAGCTCGCCCCCGCGCTGCTCGCCGGCTGCGCCGTCGTCCTCAAGCCGTCCCCGGAGACCCCGCTGGACGCCTATCTGCTCGCCGAGGTCTGCGAGGCCGCGGGGCTGCCGGACGGGGTGCTCAGCGTCCTCCCCGCCGACCGGGAGACCGGCGCGTACCTGGTCGCGCACCCGGACATCGACAAGGTCGCCTTCACCGGCTCGGTCGCCGCCGGCAAGAAGATCATGGCCGCCGCCGCCGAGAACCTCACCCGGGTCACCCTGGAGCTGGGCGGCAAGTCCGCCGCGATCATCCTCGACGACGCCGACCTCGACGCCGCCCTGCCCCACCTCGTCATGGGCGCCTTCGCCAACAGCGGCCAGGCCTGCGTCGCCCTGACCCGCATCCTCGCCCCGGCGAGCCGCTACGACGAGATCGCGGCCCGGCTCACCGCCGCCGTCGCCGCGCTGAAGGTCGGCGACCCCTCGGACCCGGCCACCATGATCGGCCCCATGGCCACCGAGAAGCAGCGGCGGCGCAATCTCGACTACATCCGCATCGGCCGGGAGGAGGGAGCCACGGTCCTCACCGGCGGCGGCGTCCCCGACACCCTCCCCACCGGCTGGTATGTCGAGCCGACGCTCTTCGGCGATGTCACCAACGACATGCGGATCGCCCGCGAGGAGATCTTCGGGCCCGTGATCTGTCTCCTGCGCTACGAGACCGAGGCGGACGCGGTCCGGATCGCCAACGACTCCGCGTACGGCCTCGCGGGCACCGTCTGGGCGGGCACCGACGAGCGCGGCACCGGGATCGCCCGGCAGATCCGCACCGGTACGTACTCCGTGAACTGCCAGCGCTTCGATGTCGCCGGCCCCTTCGGCGGCTACAAGGACTCCGGCATCGGCCGCGAGTTCGGCCCCGAGGGATTCGCGGCCTACCAGGAGACCAAGACCATCCATCTGCCCGCCCCCGCCCAGGTCTGACCGCACCCACGAGGAGAGCACCATGCACGCAGCAGTACTCCGCCGGACCGGCGACGCCACCCTGGACGTCACGGATGCCGAGTCCGTGTCCTTCGGGCCCGGCCGGGTCCGGGTGAAGATGCACAAGGCCGGCCTCTGCCACTCCGACCTCTCCGCCATGAACGGGGTGCTCGCGCACCCCGCGCCCTTCATCCCCGGCCACGAGGGCGCGGGAGAGGTGGTCGACGTCGGCGAGGGCGTCACCCACGTCAAGCCCGGTGACCGGGTCATCGTCTGCTGGATGCCGCCCTGCGACGCCTGTCCCTCGTGCGCGGCGGGCGACGGCCACCTCTGCCGCAGCGGCTACCGGAATCTCGCCAACCCCAACTTCAGCAGCGGCGGAACGGTGCTCCCCGGCATGCTCGGCGCCGGCACCTTCGCCGAGGAGACCGTGATCGCGGCCTATGCCGCCATCCCGATCCCGGACGACGTGCCCTACGACATCGCGGCCCTGGTCGGCTGCGGTGTCACCACCGGCATCGGCGCCGCGCTCAACACCGCCCGGGTCCGGCCCGGCTCCTCCGTGGTCGTCATCGGGCTCGGCGGCGTCGGCATCAGCATCCTCCAGGGCGCCAGGGTCGCGGGCGCGGCCCGGATCATCGCCGTCGACCCGACCGCGAGCCGCCGCGAGGCGGCCCTGCGGTTCGGCGCTTCCGAGGCCATCGCCCCGGAGGAACTGGCGGAGGTCACCCGCAGGGACACCGGGGGCTTCGGCTTCGACTACGCCTTCGAGGCGGTCGGCAAGGCCGCCACCCTGCGCGCCGCGTACGACGCCACCCGCCTCGGCGGCACCGTCTGTCTGGTCGGCGCGGGCTCCCGCACCGATCTGACCGATCTGAGCATGGCGGAACTGGTCCTCAACGAGAAGCGGGTCCTGCCGTCCTTCTACGGCGGCGACGACATCCGCCGCACCTACGCGAAGATCTTCGACCTCTGGCGCGCGGGCCGCATCGACCTCGCGTCGATGATCACGCATCACGTACCGCTCACCGGCATCAACGAGGCGATCCGCCAGATGCACACCGGCGAGGCCCTGCGCACCATCATCGACATCGCCTGAGCCGCCGAGGCCACGGCGCCGGGGACTGTAACGGAATCCGCTCCCGCCTCGCGCGCGGAAGTGACGGCTGTCACCCGCACCCTGCCGCCGTGGCCTCCTCTGTTGACCCCTTGTCACAACAACTGTGCTTTCGGTAAGCCCATTTCCGGCCGAGGGCGGACATCTCGCGGCCGGGACGGCGTCCGAACGTCAGTAGGATGCAGTGACAGGCGCCCAGCCGGGTATGCGTGCTTTCGGTACGAGAGGACCGCCGGTCCGACCACGGTCCTCCGTGGGGTACGAGTGCGCATGAGGCGGGCGTCGTCCCGCCGGGCCCGGCACACGCCCTCCCGGTGATCGGCGCGCAGCCGGACCCTCGGGGGGACCGGTGTGTGCCGGGGCAGCCATCGACAAGGAGGTTTCAGTGCTTCGTTCTTCCGGTTCCGCGGGCACCGCCGGGGACGGCCGACGCCGAATACACCCCGCCGCGCTCGTGGTGGGGGCGGTCTGCCTCGGCTTCGGCGGTCTGTATGTGACGGGCCTGCTGGTCTCCGGTGACGAGGTGCCCTCGGGTACGCGGGTGCGCGGCGTGGACATCGGAGGGCTCAGCCCCGCCCGGGCCGAGGCGAAACTGGAACGCGAGCTGGCCCGTGAGTGGCCCGCGCCGGTCGAGGTGCGGATCGGCGACAGGACCGGCACCGTCGACTCCCGCGCGGCGGGCTTCACCCTGGACAGCGAGGAGACCGTGGCCCGGGCCGCCCGGACCGGATCGGGGCCGTTCACCGTCATCGGCCGGCTCTTCGCCTCCGACGGCCGCGCCGTCGAGCCGGTCCACCGGGTGGACGAGGCGAAGACCCGGACGGCACTGGCCGAGCTGGCCGGGAAGTACGACCGCACGGCCCGTGAGGGCGCGATCTCCTTCCGTGAGGGCCGCGCGGTGCCCGTGCGGGCCCGCGTCGGCGAGACGCTCGACGTCGGCCGCGCGACCGGTGTGGTCCGCGAGGCGGTTCTCGACGGGAGGACCGGCCCGGTCTCCCTGCCGGTCGAGCGCAGCGAGCCGCGCGTCGGCGCCGCCGAGGTCGACCGCGCCATGGCCGAGTTCGCCGGGCCCGCGATGTCCGCCCCGGTCACCGTCACCGTGGGTGGCCGCGCCGGCACCATATCCCCGGCGACCATCGGCGAGCACCTGGCCATGAAGCCCGACAAGACGGACCGGCTCACCCCCCGGCTCGACGCCAAGGCCCTGCGCGCCGACCCCGCGGTGACCCGCTCGCTGGCCGCGATCACCGATGAGCCCAAGGACGGCACCCTCAGCCTGGACGGCGGCACCGTGGTGCTCGCCGAGGACGGCAGGCCCGGCCAGAAGGTCACCGCCGACGCGCTGGGGCGCACCGTCCTGCCCCTGCTGACCCGCGGCGGCGACGCCCGCACGGCCGCCCTGCCCACCCGGGCCGTCCAGCCCGAGATCAGCCGGGAGAACTTCGACTCCCTGGGCCTCAAGGAGCGGATGTCCACCTTCACGGTCGACTTCGACCCCGCCCCCTACCGCACCACCAACATCGGCCGCGCGGTGGAGCTGATCAACGGCTCGCTGGTGAAGCCCGGTGAGAACTGGAGCTTCAACGAGACCGTGGGCGAGCGCACCAAGGCCAACGGCTTCGTGGACGGCATCATCATCCAGGACGACCAGTACACCAAGGCCGCCGGCGGCGGGGTCTCCGCGGTCGCCACCACCGTCTTCAACGCCATCTTCTTCGCCGGTGTGAAGCCCCTGGAGTACGGCGCCCACTCGTTCTACATCGAGCGCTACCCGGAGGGCCGGGAGGCGACGGTGGCCTGGGGCAGCCTCGATCTGCGGTTCGCCAACGACTCGGGCAACGCCATCTACATCGCCGCGAGCTCCACCGACTCCTCGGTCACCATCAGCTTCTACGGCACCAAGAAGTACGACTCCGTCGAGGCCGTCAAGGGCCCCCGCACCGAGGTGAAGAAGCCCGAGAAGCGCGAGGGGCCGAAGAAGAACTGTCTGCCGCAGACGCCGCTCGACGGCTTCAACGTCACCGTGGACCGGGTGCTGCGCTCCGGTGACAAGGAGGTCGGGCGCGAGACCTTCCGCACCCGCTACGACCCTCGCGACGAGGTCACCTGCGAGAAGCCGATCACCCTCTGAGCCGGTCACCCCGCTGAGCGGAACCGTGTGCGCCCGTGCCGTCCGGCACGGGCGCACATCTGTCCGGCCCGGCACGGGCGGCAATCCGGGCCGGTCCCGGCTCCGAATCAGGGCAGAGGGCGGACACTCCGGTCTCCGAACGGAGGGCACCATCCATGCTGACCCTGTCCCTGATCGGTCTGTTGGGCGGGTTGATCACGGCGGTCTCCCCGTGCATCCTGCCGGTGCTCCCGGTGGTGTTCCTCGCCGCCGCACCCGGAAACGCCGCCGCACCCGCCCCCGTACCCGCGACCGTGCCCGCCGGGTCCGGCACCGCCGCACCGCCCGGCGCCGCTGAAGGGCCCCCCGCTCCCGCCGCCCGGCCCTCCCGGCGCCGCAACCTCCGCCCCTACGCGGTGGTCGCGGGCCTGGTGCTCAGCTTCAGCTTCTTCACCCTCCTCGGTGTCACCCTGATCTCCGCGCTCGGGCTGCCCGACGACATCCTGCGCTACGTCGGTCTGACCCTGCTGGTCCTGATCGGCCTCGGCCTGGTCTTCCCGCCCCTGGAGCGGCTGCTGGAGAAGCCGTTCGCCCGCATTCCGCAGCGCCAGGTCAACAAGGAGGGCGGCGCCTTCGTCCTGGGGCTCGGTCTCGGTCTGCTGTACGTGCCCTGCGCCGGACCGGTGCTGGCCGCGATCACCGTGGCCGGGGCCCGGGGAGAGATCAGCGCCGATATCGTCGCCCTGACGCTCTCCTTCGCCGTCGGCACCGCGGTCCCTCTGCTGATCTTCGCGCTCGCCGGCCGCCGGGTCACCGAGCGCGTCACCGCCTTCCGCACCCGCGCCCGGGGTCTGCGGATCGCCGCGGGCACCCTGATGATCGCCCTCGCGTTCGCCCTCGCCCTGGACCTCACCACGGCCCTCCAGCGCGCGCTGCCCGACTACACCGCGTCGGCGCAGCGGAAGATCGAGGACAGCGACCGGGCGCGCCAGCAGCTCTCCGGCCTGTACGACAACTCCAACAAGGAGCTGTCCCGCTGCGAGGACGGCGCCGACGAACTCAAGTCCTGCGGCAGGGCCCCGGCGATCGAGGAGATCACCCGGTGGCTGAACACCCCCGGCGGTCGCGCGGTGAAGCTCGAATCGCTGCGAGGCAAGGTGGTGCTGCTCGACTTCTGGACCTACTCCTGTGTGAACTGCCAGCGGAGCCTGCCGCATGTCAAGGCATGGGACCGCGCCTACCGTGACGCGGGCCTGGAGGTCATCGGGGTCCACTCGCCCGAGTTCGCCTTCGAGAAGGACGCCGGGAACGTCGCCGACCAGGCGGAGAAGCTCGGTGTCACCTATCCGGTGGCCCTCGACAACGAACTCACCACCTGGGACAACTACCGCAACCGGTTCTGGCCCGCGAAGTATCTGATCGACGCCCGGGGGACCGTGCGCCACTTCACCTTCGGCGAGGGACGCTACCGCGAGACCGAGGAACACATCCGCACCCTGCTCACGGAGGCCGCCCCGTCGGCCGCCCTGCCCCCGAGGACCGGCCGCAGCGACGCCGACCTCACCGAGGGCCGCACCCCCGAGACCTACCTCAGCCACCAGCGCATCCGCCGCTACACCGGTGACCCGATCGCCGCCGACCGCCTCAAGACCTACCGCATGCCCGGGGAGCTGCGCCGCGACGGCGTCGCCCTCGGCGGCACCTGGACCGCCGGTTACGAGCACTTCACCGCCGGCGCCGACGCCCGGCTCGCCCTCCACTACCGCGCGCGGAACGTCAATCTGGTGCTGGCGGGCAAGGGCCCGGTCGAGGTCCTCGTCAACGGCCGCCACCGCACAACGATCCAGGTCACCGGCGCCCCGACGATGTACTCCCTCATCGACGAGCCCGAGGCCCATGACGCCCGCCTCGAACTCCGCCCCGCCCCCGGTGTCCAGGCCTTCGCCTTCACCTTCGGATAACAGCCGCCCCGGGGCCGCCACCCGCCGCCGGAGGAGACCGTTGTACGGTGCGGTCACTCTCCTCCGGGGTGGTGGGCCCCGAGGACCGGACGCCCTGGAGCAGCGCGGGATGCGAGAGCACGCATGACCACACGGACCACGCCCGGAGCCGGGGCCGCCACCGGGGCGGAGGGACCCCGGCGGGGGTTCGGCGGGCTGATCGTCTTTCTGAACGGGACCTCCAGCTCGGGCAAGTCGAGCATCGCGAAGGAGCTGGTGGGCCTCTTCCAGGAACCCTCCTTCCATCTGGCGGTGGACGCCTTCCACGCGATGCGGTCGAAGCCCGAACTGACCCCGGAGCAACTGCCCGCCGTCCTCAGGCGCACCTGGATGGGGTTTCACCGGGCGGTCGCGGGAATGGCCGGGGCGGGCAACACCGTCGTCGTCGACCATGTCCTCAGCGAGCCGTGGCGCCTGCGGGACTGTCTGGAGCTGTTCCCGCACCGGGACACCGTCCTCGTCGGCGTCCGCTGCCCCCTGCCGGAGCTGGAGCGCAGGGAACGGGCGCGCGGTGACCGGCCGGCGGGACTGGCGGCCGGTCAGTTCGAGCGCGTCCACGCCCATGCTGTCTACGACATCGAGTGCGACACCGGGGACGCGAGCCCGGCCGAGTGCGCCCGGCGGATCGAGGACTTCCTCCACCGCCGGACCACCCCGACCGCCTTCGAACGCCTCGCGGCCGAGCGGGCCTGACCCGGGCTCAGCCGGCGCGCGGCACGTAGTAGGGCCGGTGGTGGGCCGCCACCGGCGACGACTGGAAGCTCCACGCCCCGGCGGCGGGAGCCCCGCCGACGAGGGCGGCGATGTCGGTGCCGATGCGGGAGCCGCTGTCGTGGACCGTCAGCCGCACCCGCCCGGCGTCCGCCGCCGCCAGGGGGAAGAACCGGTAGGGCTGGTACACATGGAGCGGACCGGCCAGCGGCCGGCCGCCGGCGTCGGTGCCGTACCCGGTGATGGGGGTGCTGTTGACCGGGGTCCCGGGCAGACCGGTCAGATCGGCGGAGAGGGAGAACAGGGTCCGGTCCCGGCGGTCGATGCCGTCCCCGCTCTCCGAGGCCACCGCCTCCTTGCAGACGATGTCCCAGCTCTCGCCCGCCGGACCGTTGGGAGAGGGCATCGCCGCCCGGAACCAGGCCGGATACTTCGGCTCACCGAAGAGCGCCGTCCCCGCGGCGATCGCCAGCGGGTTGTCGCAGAGCACATGGAGCCGGGCGATCCCGAGCAGTTTCGTCTGGTCGTACCCCCGCGCGTACTCCTCGTACGAGAGCCTGGCGAGCCGGCCGGCGCTCGCGGTCGGATGCGCGACGACGCTGTACTCGATCTCCTGGGTGATACCGCCGCCGTTCGGGTACTGGGCGAAGTACAGCTGGTAGTTGAGGGTGACACAGGCCCTTCCGCCGAAGTCCGCCGCGGTCAGATCGGGGTGGTGCGCCGCGAGGGCCGCCCGCACCGGACCGGGGTCCACCAGGTGGTCGACGCCGATGTTGTGCAGGGCTCCGTAGTGGAAGGGCAGCAGATACGGGGCGGTCACGGGCGGCAGGGTCAGTTCGTCGGTCACGGGGTGCGGGTCTCCTCGGGGGTGGCCGGACCCGGGTGAGCCCCGGAGGCCGGCGGTCGGGCCGCGGCGCGCCGCGCGGACAGGTCGCGGTGGATCTGTTCGGCGCTGCGCAGGGTGATCGCGGCCATGGTGAGCGTCGGGTTGGAGGTGCCGAGCGAGGGCATGCTCCCGCAGCCCACCGCGTAGAGGCCGGGGTGGTCCCAGCAGCGCTGCCAGCCGTCGACGACGGAGTCGGCCGGGCTGTCGCCCATGATGTGGGTGCCCCCGCCGTGGCCCGCGCCCCGGTACACATAGGACCTGCCCCGGTACCTGTACCAGCCCGGGTGCGCGGGCCCGGGTGCGTACCGGCTGTGGTCCTCCGCCCCCAGCAGGGCGAAGATCTGCTCGGACACCGTCCTGGCCGCCGCGATCCCCTCCTTCACATGGTCGGAGAGGTCATACGTGAGCCGTGGGCGCGGCCGGCCCAGCGGATCGGGCGGACCCGGGTCGAGGGTGACGCGGTTGGCCGGGTCGGCGCTCTGCTCCAGCTCGAACTGGAGGGCGAACTGCCGGCCGATCCGCTCCCCGGCGGCCCTCCGCAGCGCCGGCCCGAACAGCCCCCGCCCACCGCCCGCCGGATCGCCGTGGCGCAGCAGTTCGGCCACATCGAGGGAGGGCGGGCCGACCGCCCAGTTCCACCCCCAGTTGCCGATCTCGATCCGGAAGGGCGCCCGGGCGGCCCGGGCCGGACCGAAGCGGAACCCCTCCAGACCGGAGGTCGAACCGGGCCCCCGGTAGGGCCCGGTGGGCCGGGGCAGCAGCCCCCAGGTGAGCAGCACGGGGTGGTCCATCAGATTCCGGCCGACCTGGTCGCTGGAGTTGGCGAGCCCGGAGGCGAGCAGCAGCCGCGCGTTCTCGATCGCGTGGGCGGCGAGGACGACCGTGGCCGCGCGCGCCGTGTGCCGGACCGGACGGGAGGGCCCGGCCGGGTCGTCGTACCGCTGGTACTCGACTCCGGTGACCCGCCCCCCGGGGCCGGCCACGATCCGTGCGGCGACCGCGCGGGTGCGCAGGGTGACCCCCGGCGCCCAGCGTGCCTGGGTGCGCAGCGGGGTGTACTTGGCCCCGGTCGGGCAGACCGGGATACAGCTCGCGCTGCCCTCGCAGACCGGCCCGTGCTCCTCGGTCGCGGCGGTGTTGCGGGCCTGGGGCGTGCCGACGACCCGCAGCGGGGTCGGGTGAGGGTGCGCGGGGTCCCGGGCGTGGCGCCCGTCCAGCCGCTCGGCCAGCATCCGGTCGAGATGGCTGGGCGGGACCGGGGGATGCGGGTAGGCGTACCCGTCCGGCCAGGGCAGACCGACGTGGTCCCGCTGCTCGGCCGGATCACCGGCCACCCCCAGTTCGCGCTCCGCCGCGCGGTAGTAGGGCTCCAGGTCGCCGTAGCCGATGGGCCAGTCGCGGCCGTAACCGAACGCCCCGGTGCGGAAGTCCTCCGGGTGCATGCGCGGGGTGAGCCCCGTCCAGGCCGTGCCGGTGCCGCCGTTGACCCGCAGATAGCCGCTCGCGTACGGCAGCCGGCCGTTCTGGACGAGATACCCGGCCGCCCGGTAGCCGCCGCCGGGCAGACCGGTGAGGTCCGGTACGTCGGGGGAGGGCACCAGGGGGTTGGGCGCCAGCGCCGAGCCGGGGACCTTCATCGCCGCCGCGCGGAACCGGTCCGCGTCCACGGCGGGGCTGCCGTCGGTGTCGCCCACCCCCGCCTCCAGGACCAGAATCCGCCAGCCCCGCGCGCCCAGCTCCTTCGCCACCAGCGATCCGGCGATGCCCGCGCCGACGACGATCACATCGAAACGCTCCGCACCGGTCATAACCCCTCGCCCCCGCCCGGCTCCGAGGGGGGCTCGGCCCAGGAGCCGGGACCCGGTCTTCCGGCCCCCGGCGGATGGGCGCCGAAGCTCCGCCACACCAGCGCGCCGGCGTGGGCGCGGGCGGAGACCGGGGCGGGGGGCCCGCCGCCCGGCCCGTCGGGCCAGGCGCCCGCGTACCAGAGGTGGCAGACGGCCCGGGCGAGCCCGTCGAGCGCCGCGTCGCCGGTCGGGACGTACGGGTCGGTCGCGGTGGCGGCCAGCTTCTCGTAGAGCGCGGGATCGCTCCGGGAGCGGACCAGCCGGCGGTAGGTCCCGGCCAGTCCGGTCCCGGTCAGCTCGGCGGCGTCGAAACCGGTGAGCGCGGCCGAGAGGGCCAGGAACCGCCCGGCCTCCCCCTCCCGCTGACACGGCCCGGACCCGGACCCGGGGCCGGAGTCCCCGTCGTCTCCCTCGTTCCCCCCGGCCGGCTCGTTCACCGCGGTCACCCGGAGCCTCGCCCACGGCACCGGCGACGGACGCTCTTCGACATCGGTCAGAACCCCCTCTGCTCTCTGCCTGCCTCCCCGTTGGGCCGCCGAGATCCCTACCTCGCCACCGGCGGGTTCATGCCCCCGGCCCTCCGGCGGGTGGGTGCGCGGGGTGCGCCCGGCACCGGCGCCGGGCTCCGGGACACCGGCCTGTGGCCGTCCCTGTGCGCGGTACCCGGAGCGGCTCGCCACCGAACCCGGCCAGGGAGGAGGCGAACCCGGACGCCGCCGCTCCGCGCGCGGACCCGGCGGCAGCGGTGCGCGGCTGAGCCCTCCGCCCGGCGGGCCCGGGGGCGGGCGCGGCGCACGGGGTACCGGTGCGGATGCCGGCGGGGCCCGTGAGTCCCGCTTCCCGCCCCGGCCGTGGCCGGCGCCCGCCCGTCGGGACGGTGCCGGAGCGGGCGTTGACGCGGGACGCCGGGGGCGGCGGGCCGGTGGCGCGGCCTCCGGGGGCCTTCGGAACACCACCCCACGCGCCGTCCTCCGGCCGAGCGGAGCGATGTCCCGGGCCGCGACCCCGTTACTGCGGGGCGATGTCGAAGATCCCGCACTGCACGGACGGCGAGAGCAGCACCGCTCCGGGGCTGCACCCCACCACGACATCGGGGTTCTGGGTCGTGGTGACGGTGATGTCGCCGAACTCGAAGGCGGAGTTGAGGTCGAGGGAGTCGAGGGCGGCGTCCGAGAGGACGGCCCCGGGTGTGGCGGCGGAAGCGGCGGACGAGGCTCCGGCGACGGCCGTGACGGCGAGTGCGACGGCGGCCAGAACGGTTCTGATGCGCATGGTCGGTCCCTTGACTGTTCGGTGTACCGGGCAGGGGCGGCTGAGACGTTCCCGGTACCACCGGCGCGAGACCGCGCCACGCCGGTGCGCACTCGATCGGCGCAGGGGGATTCACCCGGCCGTACGCACGGAGGGGCCCGGCCGCCGGGCCCTGGCTGCCGAACCCCCCGGGACCGGCCCGGTCAGAGCCGGGCGCTGATCGTCACGCTGATCGTGAGATGGCGGGAGGTGAACCCCTTGGACCGGGTCACACCGAACGCGTAGCGGTCGACCGTGGTGGTTCCGCGGGCCGTGAGCCGCCCGTCGGCGAAGGAGACGGAGTCCACGGCTATCGCCACCGGGCGGGTGACACCGTGCACGGTCAACTGCCCCCGCAGCGTCCCGCCCCCGCCGGACCGGTCGAGACTCCGGCCGCGGAAGGTCATCTCGGGGTACGCGGCCGTGTCCAGGTACTCGGCGGACTTCACGTGCTCGTCCCGCTTCGCGTTGGCGGAGTCGAAGCTTCCGCTGGGGATCACCACATCCACGGACGACTCCTCCACCGACTCGGACACGGTGATCGACCCGTGCCCGATGGTGAGGGTGCCCACGACCGGAAGCAGCCAGAAGGCACGCGTCTCGAACCGCAGGGACGAGGCCGCCGTGTCGATCTCATACGTTCCCGGTACCGGTACCGACTGTCTCTCAACGCCTGACGCCGTCATGAACGCGTACCCCTTCGGTCTGAAGATCGGCCCTGATCGATCACCCTCTCGTACCGCCCGCCGTTCCACCAGCCGACGACAAGCCGCAGAACGCGGTGATCGAATCCGGCCGGAAATCGCCGTGGCGGCGACTTCTCCACCGGACCGGGCGATACCCTTCCCCGGCTTTTCTGAATGATCATCAGTACGAGGGGAATGTCCGGATGAATCGAATAAGCACCGTACTTGCCGCGCTCGGCATCACCGCCGGGCTGATGACCGCCCCCGCGGCGAGCGCCGCCCCGCAGACCCCGGAGCGGCCGAGGGCGGCGGCACCCCGGCACGAGCCGCCGTGCACCGGGAAGTTCCTCGACGACGCCCGTCTCGGCCCCCAATGGCTGCCGGAGAAGCAGGTCGCACCGGTCGGGCCGCTGCTCAAGGGGTACAAGCGGACCGGCTCCCTCACCCCCTCGGCCTTCCTCGCGAAGTACTGGGAGGGCCCCGCCGGAACCGGCGGCTGGAAGTACCCGCCGAACGACGGCTTCGGCCAGGTCAACGGCGAGATCGACAAGGAGCCCACCAAGCTCCGCCCCGGCCAGCGGCTGGACCGCTTCGGCTCCGAGTTCGGCAGCTATCTCGCCCCGGCCGGTGACGCCTACCGCAAGCGCGCCCTGCCCCCGCAGAACCTCAACACCCGGGACGCGGCGGTCGCCTGCGACTACCGTGTCTACAAGGTCGCCAAGCCGTTCTGGGTGTGGCAGGGCCGTATCGCGCCCTGGTTCGAGCAGCCCGGCGGGGGCCGGCAGATCAAGCTGGACCCGGTCTTCCTCGACCCGGGGCAGGGCGAGCGCCTCCATGTGAAGTGGCTGCTGGAGCGCGGCTACCTCACCGCCGTGGCCGGCTAGGGCGGCCATGGACCGCCGCGGCGCACGGGCCGCGCTGAGCGCGGCGGGGGTGGCCGACGGCCACTACCACATCGAAGGGGTCCACGAACCCGCCCCCACGCCCCCCGACTTCCTGTATCTGCGGCGGGCCCCGGACGGGGGGTGGGAGACGGGTGTGTACGAGCGCGGCGCGCACCAGGCCATCGCCCGCCACCCGAGCGAGTCCGCTGCCTGCGCCCATCTGCTGCGGCTGCTGATCTGACGGCGCGGGTGCGGGGACCGCCACCCCGCACCCGCGCCTCCAGCGGGTCAGCCCCCGTCGCCGAGATGCCGCCAGCGCACCGGGTCGCGCGCCGGTGCGCCGGGCACCGGGTCCGGCAGCGCGCCCCGGTCGCCGCATTCGAGGACGAGCATCTCGTCGGCGCCGGGCTGGAACTCATAGGCGACCCGGTCGAGCCGCGAGGCGACACCGAAGCCGTCGAGTTCCGCGCGGATGCGGTCGAGATGCTCGTACCGCTCGTCCGTGGTGTGCAGCACCACCGGGAAGAGCCGCACCTGCCAGCGGGCCACCCGGACCAGCTCGATCAGCGCGTTCCGGTGGAACTCCGCATCGAACCGCGCGCCGTAGGAGAACAGCAGATGGGAGCTGAGCACCAGATCGAAGGAGCCATCGGCGAAGGGCAGATGGGGCAGGGTCCCCTCGACATAGCGCTCCGGGCGCGCCGTGATGTGCGCGGCGAAGGTGGTCGCGGCCTCGGACCGCAGCCGGGTGTAGCGCGTGGCGTCACCGAACCAGTCCCAGACGTACGAGGACGCGTTGTCCGCCACGGACCGGTGCTTGTGCTCGATCTCGCGCAGCACCAGCTCGCCGAGGCGCTCCCGGCCGGGACCGTACTGCGGATCGACGGCGACCGCGTCGGTCCCCCGGGCCCCGGCCAGGGCCACGAAGCTCGCGGCGCCGCCGGGGCAGTCCAGTACGCGCAGGGCCAGGTCGTCGTCCGACAGCGCGAACATCGCCCGGTACTCGTCGAAGGAGCGGGCACTGATCAGCATCGCCGTCAGCCCCGGCCGATGAAGGGCATGGTCGTGGGCAGGACCGTGAGGAACTGGACATTGGTGTCCGCCGGCATGGACGCCATCAGCAGCAGCGACTCCGTGAAGCGCGCCACGGGGATCGTCGCCTCGACCGCCATCGAGCCGTCGGCCTGCATCGCGGCGGGCTGCGGACCGCCGTCGGCCGGGTCCACGTTCCCCACGTCGATCTGTCCGCAGGAGATGCCGTAGGGGCGCCCGTCCAGCGACAGGGCCCGGGTGAGCCCGAGCACCGCGTGCTTGGCCGTCGTGTAGGCGATGGCGTTGGGCCGGGGCGAGTGCGCGGACGGCGCACCGTTGTTGATGATCCGCCCGCCCTGCGGGGACTGGTCCCGCATCACCCGGAACGCCTCCTGCGCGCAGAGGAAGGTACCGGTGACGGTGGTGTCCATGACCTTGCTCCAGTCGTCGAAGTCCACCTCCGCGACCGGCCGGCGCGGGACGGCCGCGCCCGCGTTGTTGAAGAGGAGGTCCAGCCGGCCGAAGTGCGCCCGTACGGTGCGGAACAGCGCGGCCACCTGGGCGGGGTCGCGGATGTCGGTGGGCACGGCGATCACCCGGTCCGGGCCCGCGCCCGACAGGGCGATGGTCTCCTTCAGCGCCTCCTCGCGCCGGCCGGCCAGGGCGAGCGACCAGCCCTGGGCGAGCAGGGCGAGCGCGCTGGCCCTGCCGAGCCCGCCGCCTCCGCCGGTGACCACACCGATCCTGCCGGTGCCGGGTCCCGTGGCCGCACCCGTGTCCGTGTCCCGCCCGGCGGGTCCGGCGGTCATCGGGTGTCCATCCAGACGCGCAGCACCCGGCGGGGCACTTCGGGCTCGTCGACGTAGGGCGAACGGCCGTGCAGCACCCTGCTGTTGCGGATCACCAGCAGATCACCCGCCGCCAGCTGGAGCCCGAAGGCGATCTCCGGCCGGTAGAGGACCTCGTCGAGGTAGTCCAGCGCCTCCAGCCGGCGGGCGCTCAGCTCTCCCGAGGCCCGTACCGTACGGGTCTGGTAGTAGCAGCCGACCGTCCCGTCCGCCTGGGTGAAGAGAATCGGCGAGACGACCGTCTGGACGCCCGCGCGCCCGGTCCGGTCGAAGGTCCACTCCTCCTGGAGCAGGGCGAGCACATCGGGCCGCTCCTGCTCGATGATGTCGTGGACGTGCCGGGCGCTCGCCAGCTTGGTGTTGCCCCCGCCCCGGACCGCGGGCTGGAGGCAGAGCAGGACCAGCAGATCACAGGTGTCGCAGTGGAACCCCAGCTCGGTGTTCCCGTCGCCGTCGTTGTCCCGCAGCACCCGGGTCAGATCCCCCTGGGCGTTCTGCGGAACGATCTCCCCCAGATCCCGCACCAGGAACGACAGGCTCCGGACGATGTCGTCGTCGGGCGCCGCCGGGTCGATCAGCCGCTGGACGTGCGCGAAACCCACCGACCGGATGCTCCGCTGGAGGAAGGAGTTCAGGTTCTCGCGCTGCGGAGCCGCGCCGTTCCACCGCTCGGCCACGGAGTCGGCCCAGAGCAGCTCCCGGTCGCCCGGGGAGACCGGTGCCGACCACACCTCGCGGGTGGACTCCAGATACTCCGAGGTCCAGCCGATGTCGTTGAGTGTTTTCTCGGTCATGCCGTGATCAGTCCTTTCAGAAGGGGGACGGGCACTACCGCGTCGCGGTGGCGACGGCCGCGGACCACAGGGACAGCGCCTCGTCGATCTGGGGGGCGGTGACGACGAGCGCCGGGATCATCCGGATCACATTGCCGTGCACCCCGCAGGGCAGGAGGAGCAGGCCGCCCTCGGCGGCGGCGCTCTGGGCGCGCTTGGCGGTGCCGGGATCGGGGGAGCCGTCGGGGTGGCAGAACTCGCTGCCCGCCATCAGACCCAGCCACCGCACATCGGCGATGGCGGGCGTCCCGGCGGCGATCTTCCGCAGCCCCTCCGCGAGCCGCGCGCCCTGCGCCGAGGCGTTCTCCACCAGCCGCTCGTCCCGGATCACATCCAGGGTCGCCAGCGCCGCCGCGCAGGCCACGGCGTTGCCGCCGTAGGTCCCGCCCTGGGAGCCCGGCCACGCCTTGCTCATCAGCCGCTCCGGCGCCGCGATCGCGGAGAGCGGGAATCCGCTCGCCAGACCCTTGGCGGTGATCAGTACATCGGGCACGACACCGGCGCTGTGCTGATGCGCCCAGAACTTGCCGGTCCGGCCGAAACCGGTCTGGATCTCATCGACCACCAGCAGGATGCCGTGCCGGTCCGCCCGCTCCCGCAGACCGGCCAGGAACCCCGCGGGGGCGGGCACATAGCCGCCCTCGCCCAGCACCGGCTCGACGAACATCGCCGCGGTCTCGGACGGCGCGCTGACGGTCGCCAGCACATGGTCGAGACCGCGCAGCGCGTGCTCGACCGCCTCCTCCTCGCTCATCCCCAGCCGGAAGGCGTGCGGGAAGGGCGCCACCGCGACCCCCGGCATCAGCGGGCCGATACCGGCGCGGAACCGGCTGCCGGCCGTGGTCAGCGACGCCGCGCCCATGGTGCGCCCGTGGAAGGAGCCATCGAACACGATCGCGTTCTGCCGGCCGGTGGCGTGGCGGGCGAGCCGCAGCGCCGCCTCCACCGCCTCACTGCCGGAGCACATGTAGAAGACGGAGTCCAGGCCCGGGGGCAGCACCTCGCCGAGACGCCCGGTCAGCGTCAGCAACTGCTCGTGCAACACGGTCGTGTACTGCCCGTGGATCAGCCGGCCCGACTGCCGCTGCACGGCCTCCACCACCCGGGGGTGGCAGTGGCCCGTGCTGGTGACACCGACACCCGAGGTGAAGTCGAGATAGCGCCGGTCGTCGGCGTCGAAGAGATACACCCCCTCGCCTCGGGCGGCGACAACGGGAGTGGCTTGCTTGAGGACCGGGGAGAGCTGGGACATGGCGTCCTTTTCTGTCTGTTCCATCTGTTCTGTCTGATCTATCTGGTCTGTCTGTACTTCTGCCGTCGGGGTGCGGGGCCGGGCGCGCCGGGGCCGTCCGGGCTGCCCGCACCCGGGGCGATTCCGCCGGGGCCTCAGGTGAGCTGGGGCGATACGACGGTCGCCGGGAGGAACCCGGCCGCGGTGGCCCACGTCAGGGCGGCGGACCACCACTGCGGGGTCGGCGCGGCGAAGCGCACCCCGAGCCGCTCCAGCACCGAGGTCGTCCACGAACTGTCCGCGACGATGTTGCGGTCCCCGAGCTGTGACCAGGTCGACGCCAGCCGGGCCGTCGTCGGATCGCTCCGCTCGGCCCGCGCGAGCGCGAGGGCGAAGGCCGCGTCGTCCGTCAGCTCCACCGGATAGCCGTGCCCGGCCATCCACGCGACCAGTTCGTCGTGCGCCACCTTGTGCGGGGTCTCCACGTGGTAGACGCCCGGCGCCGCGTCCGGGAACATCGCCAGCGCCGCGATACCCGCGGCCACCGTGTCGACATGGGAGAACTCGAACGTCGTCGACGGCCGGCTCGGCGCCGCGCCGGCCAGCACATAGCCCCGGACGACCTGGTAGATCCGGTTGTCCTGGACATTGCGCTGGAACGCGCCGGTGCGGCTGTCCGCGGCGATGTGGCCACTGCGGTGGATATACGCCTGACGGCCCGAGGCCGCCCAGGCCCGCACGGTCTCCTCGGCCCGGAACTTCGCCTTCTCGTACGGGGTGCGGAAGCTCTGGCCGACCCGCAGATCCGCCTCGCTGAACCGCCGCGCGGGCCCGTCGACCCCGCCCGCGACCGCCAGGGTGGACACATGGTGGAAACGGGCCCCGGGCGCCTCGGTGTCGATCCACTCCAGCAGTCTGCGCACCGCCGTGTTGTTGGTCCGCTCCAGATCGGTGGGGGAGGCCACCAGCCGGACGTCCGCCGCGGCGTGCACCACGACCTGCGCCTCCCGGGCGCGGGCGAGACCGGCGGCGGAGAGACCGAGACCCTCCCGGTCGATGTCGCCGGCGATCACCTCCGCGCCGCCGAGCCGGCGGGCCGCGTCCGCGTCGCTGTCCCCGCGCACCAGCGCGGTCACCCGGGCGCCCCGCGCGGTGAGTTCGGTGAGCAGATGCCCGCCGAGATACCCGGTCGCACCGGTGAGCAGCACCCGGGCCGGCTCGCGCACCACCCGCCAGCCGCCCCGGGGCACCGCGGCACCGGTGTGCAGCAGCTGTCCGGAGGTCGACGCCGCCGACCGTACGGGTGCGGGGGCGACCGCGTCCGCGAGGCCGGCCACCGAGCGGGCGAAGGCGGTGAGAATCCGGTCCGCGCTCCCGTGGGAGAGCCTCGGCCAGGCGTAGACGAGATCCGTGACCAGCCTGCCGCCGATGACCCTCGTGGTCAGCCGGAGCGCGTAGAGCGAGTCGCCGGTGGCGCACCGCGCCGAGCCGGCCTGTTCGTCGGCGACCGACCAGCCCAGGGACGGCTCATCGGGCAGCCGGAAGCTGCCCAGGAAGTTGAACCCGACCTCCGGGCGGACCCCCTCCGTGTCCATCGGCAGCTGGGGCGCCTCCCGCAGGCGCTCCTCGGTCTCCCGCACCCGGCGCGCCCGTGCGGGCCCGCCGTCGGCGCTCGCCCGCTCCGCCGCGTCCGGCCCGTCGACGGCAAGCCACTTCACCGCCGTGAACCAGCCCACGGTGTCCAGGTACTGGGCGCCGTCCCCGCCGGTCTCCCGGCCGTGGGTCTCCACCTCGACGCCGAGGCGGTCCTGCCCGCTCCACTCCAGCGCCGCCTCGGCGAACGACGCCAGCAGAACCGCCTCCAGCCGCTGGGCGCCTCCGTGGCGCTCGACGAGCCGGGCGGTCGCCTCCTCGCCGAGGGTCCAGATCAGGGTGGCCGGTTCGGTCCCGCCGGTCGCGTCGTCCACCGGGAGCCGCGGGGCGACCGCCTCCTGGACGGGCGGCGCGGCCGGGGTCCCGGCCGCCCAGGTGTAGAAGTCCGCCGTCGGCGGCAGCTCGGCCCGCCGCCCCGCCAGCTCCGCCCGGTAGGCGGCGGCGAGGTCGTCGAGGAGGATGCGCCAGGACAGCCCGTCGACCACCAGATGGTGCGCGATCAGCGCGAGCCGGTCGTCGACACCGGGGCCGCCGGTGAACAGATGCACCCGCAGCAGGCGTCCGGCCTCCGGGTCGAGACTGCGGTGCAGCTCGGTACAGACGGTGCCGACGGTCTCCGCCACCGGCACCCCCGGCCGGATCGGCGAGCAGCTCACCGCGTCGAGGTCGACCGCGTCCCGGGGGTCCCCGGGGCCGTCCGGACCGACCGGCCGGCGCAGCGCGGGATGGCGCTCCAGCACGGCCGCGACCGCCGCCGACAGGGCCGGCGCGTCGACCCGTACCGCGCACCGCAGGGCCACGGACTGGTTCCAGTGCCGCGGTTCGTCGACGGGCTGCCGGAACAGCCACCGCTGCGCCGGGGCGAGCCGCAGCTCCCGGGCGCCGGTGCGGTCGACCCTCGGCCGGGGCCGGCCCCGGGAGGAGAGGGCGACCGCCGCGAGCCCGGTCGGCGTCGGGTGCTCGTAGAAGTCCTCGAACGCCACACTGTGGCCGCGCCGGCGCAGAAACGCGATCGTCCGCATCGCGAGGATCGAGTCGCCGCCCAGGCTCAGCACATCGGCGTCCGGATCGAGGATCGGCAGCCCCAGCGCGTCCGCCCACAGCTCGGCGACGGCCTGCGCCAGTGAGACCGCGCCCCGGCCGGAGCCGTCGGAGCGCCGCGGCCGGGTACCGCGCGCCCGGGCCTCGATGAGCCCGTTGACGATGGCCCCGAGCCGTTCCCGGTCGAGCTTCCCATTGGTGCCGAAGGGGAAGTCCGGCACCGCGAGGATCGGCTGCGGGACCGAGTAGCCGGGCAGCCGGTCGCGCAGATGGGAGCGGAGCGCGGCGAGCGTCCCGCTCTCGCCGCCCCCGCCGGTCAGCCGGACCGCCGCGAGGAGCTGACTGCCCGCGGGGGTCTCGCGCACCAGGACCGCCGACTGGCCGACCCCGGGGAACTCCTCCATCGCGTGCTCGATGCCGACCGGGTCGACCCGGAAGCCCCGGACCTTCACCTGGCGGTCGGACCTGCCGATGTAGACCAGGTTCCCGTCCGCGCGGCGGCGGCACACATCACCGGTCCGGTACATGCGCCGGCCGCCGTACCGGACGAAGCGGCACGCGGTCTCGTCCGGCCGGCCGAAGTAGCCGGCGCTGACCCCCCGTCCGCCGATGTGGAGTTCGCCCGTCGCCCCCTCGGGGGACAGCCGCAGCTCCACCTCGCCGATCGCCGTGCCGATCGGCACGGTGGCCTCGTCGGCCGGCAGATCGGCCACGGCGGAGGCCAGGAAACAGGTGGCGCCGACGGTCGTCTCGGTCGGCCCGTAGTGATTGGCGACCCGGGCGGCGACCCCCTGCTCCAGCAGGCTCGCGGCGAGCGACCTGGGCAGCGCCTCACCGCCCAGGATCACCGTGTCCAGGGCCGGGCTCCCCGGCGGCCTGCCCGAGAGCAGCGCCGTCAGATGCGACGGAGTCGTCTTCAGCACCGACACCCCGGCCCCGCGCAGCGAGGCCCAGCACGCCTCGGGATCGCGCGCGTGATCGTCCGCCACGACATGCACCGACCCCGCCGCCGCGAGCGCGAGCAGCCAGGAGGTGTGGCCGAGGTCGGCCGCCAGGGTGGTGACATGGCCGACGCACGGCGCGTCGGCCTCCGTGAGACCCAGCCGCTCCCCGAGGGACTCCGCGTAGTGCACCGTGTTGGCGTGCGTGACCGCCACGGCCTTGGGCTCACCGCTCGACCCCGAGGTGAAGGAGAGATACGCCAGATCGGCGGGGAGCGGCGCTTCGGCGGCGGGGGTTCCGGGCGGAGCGCTCCCGGCCAGCGCGTCGATGTCGAGCACTTCGGTCCTGCAGGGCTCCGGTGCCCGGATGTCCCCGGTGGCGGTGAGCGCCCAGCGCACCTCGACCGCCTCCAGCCGTCTGCGCACATCGGGCGCGCTCCACCCCGGATCGATCACCACGGCGGTGGCGCCCGAACGCATCACTCCGTACAGCAGCGCCCACAGCCGGGCGTCCCTGGCGCCGAGTACCGCCACCCGGTCGCCGCGCCCCAGACCGAGACCGGTCAGCCGGGCCGCGACATGGCCGGTCACGGCGGCGAGGGTGCGGTAGTCGAGTGTGCGGACCCCGTCGCTCACGGCGGGGCGGTCCGGGTGGGCGAGCGCGTTCCGTATCAGCAGTTCGGGCAGCGAGGCGGGGGCTCGCGTCGCGCGGGTCATTTTCGTCGACCTCCGGTTGGGGCATGCGGTGCGATGTCACCGGCGACGAAGGCCGTCAGCTCGTCGTCGAGCGGCAGCCGCTGGGCCAGTTCCCACGCGACCATGCGGTGCAGACCGTCGAGATGGACGAGACCGTCACCGGGGCTCAGGCCCGCGTAGTCCTCGTGCGGCACCGGGTGCGTACTGAGATAGATGGAGGTGAAGGGGGAGTCCCGGAAGCGGGCGAGCTTGGCCGCGCACACCGGGCACGCCTCGGTCCACTCCGCCTCGCGCGAGCGCAGCCGCCGGACGGCCTGACCGACGGTCAGCCCGGACCTGGGCACGAGGTCGCACCCGCCGCCCTCGCTGAGGTGCCAGGGCAGCATGACGTCGAGGACCTCGGTCCGGGAGAGCAGGACCTTCGACCACCGGGCGAAGACCTCGTCCGCCAGCACCAGGGCGTCGTCCGCGTCCTGGTTGGTGTTGGCCTCGTGCTCCCGCTCCGCGGGGTGGTCCCGGTGGAAGCTCGTCCGCACCTCGTCGAAGGTGACCGGACTGACGACCTTCATGTTGGCAGTGCCTCCTCAAAGGGATGGTGAGTACTCGGTGAAATGATCCTCCGAGAAGAGCTCGGGCCACCGGCCACCGTCGAGATTCAGCTCCCTTGCGCGGGTCAGCATGTGCCGCCAGTACGGCTTGACGGGCCGCCACCGCGCACCCGTACGGCAGTAGGACGCGTCGACGAAATACCGCGGCCGGCCCGAGTCGTCCGGGCTCGGCTCCGGCCGGCGGGCGTGCATCAGCGCGGAGTTGACCAGCAGGGTGGAGCCCGGGGGCAGCCGGTCCACCACGATCTCGCCCGGCAGTTCGGCGGTGCCGTGGTGGGAGAGTTCGGACTTGCTCCGCTTCTCGTGGTGGGAGCCGGGCAGCAGCGCGAGACTCCCGACCGTGCCGTCCAGGCCGCCCAGGTAGTGCAGCGCGTGCACCATCAGCAGCGGCTCCCCGCCGCCGTCGTGCGGCTCGTAGTCGTGGTGCCAGGGTTTGCCCGCGATCCCGGGGTTGTGCCGGTTGCTGTGCATGTGGTGGAAGACGAACGGGCCGCCCATCAGCTCGTCGACCACCTCCAGCAGCGGCTGATGGGTGAGCAGTTCACCGTGGGCCGGCAACTCCAGCTCCAGCACGGGCGGAGGGCCCTGCGAGGCGGGGTCGACGCAGGCCCTGATGGACTCGGCGCGCAGGCCGTCGTCCACCCAGCGGTCCACTTCGCCGGTGAGCCGGTCCCTCAGCGACTCGGGCAGCAGGCCCGGCAGTACGAGATAGCCCGACTCCGCGAACTGTTCCCGCTGCGCTGATACTGTTCCGCTGCCCTCTAATGAGACTGGCATGTGAAATCTCATCCTTTCCCCTGACAGTGACGTGTAAAACGTTTCTTCAGAGCGGCCGGACCGTCCCGGCCGCGAGCGGTGTGGAGTCTGCCTCGGCGGTGGACGGCCACCGTGCCGAAGCTATGTCGGTCTGACCCTGCGGGGCCCGGGTGTGCTCGCCCTGCCCAGCGGCGAGAGGCCGGTTCCCAGCCAGACCAGGCACTGGACGGCGCACACGGTGACGAACAGCGCCGAGGTGCCGAACTCGGTGAGCAGCCAGCCGCCGAGCAGGGCGCTGAAGGGAATCGCCGCGAACGGCACGGCGCGCTGGAGGCCGACCACCCGTCCCAGAAAGGCCGGATCGACGGCGCTCTGGCGGTAGGTCCGCCACGGCACGACGAAGGTGGAGGTCGCCGCGCCGGCGAGGAAGCAGCACACCGTCAGCGCCGGTATGTCCGCCCTGGCCGTGGGCAGCAGCAGGGCGAGGGCCATGGCCCCCATCGCGTTCCGCATCAGCGTGCCCGCCTCGAACCGGCGCAGCAGCGCCGGCGCGGCCATCGCGCCGAGGACGGCCCCCAGTCCCTGCGCCGCCGTCACCAGGGCGAGCGACGCGGGTATGCGCCCGTCGGGTCCGGCCACCATGAAGATCAGATTGGCCGCGACGGCGGGGAAGGTGAAGTTGGCGAGTGTGAGCAGGGCCGTGGCCCACAGCAACCCCCGGTCCGTGGTGATGACCCGCAGCCCCGCGGTGAAGTCCGGCCGCAGGGAGCGGCATGCCTGGCCGATCGAGGTCCGCAGCCGCGCGCCCGCGGGGCCGGCCGCCGTGGCGCCGATCAGCAGAGCGGAGAGTGCGAACGACATCCCGTTGAGGGTGCTCGCCACAGCCGGTCCCAGCAAGGTGACCACGGCGATACCGGCGACGGGCCCCAGCATGCTCAGGGTGCCGTCGGTGCCCTGCACCCAGGCGTTCATGGCGGCTCTGCGCTCCGGTGCCACCCGTTCGACGAGAAACCCCTGGAACGCGGGGAACGAGAACGGTCTGACACAGCCGAGCAGAAAGGCCGCGGCCATGACCGGAACGACCGATGGGTCGCTCAGGCACAGCACGGCGATCCCGGCGACGATCACCGCCGAGACCACATCACACATGATCATGAGTCGCCGCCGGTCGGCCCGGTCGGCCACCACTCCGCTGAACAGGCCGATCACCACGAAGGGAAGGAACTCCACCGCGTAGGTGAGCGCGGTCGAGATCGCTGATCCGGTCAGTTGGAGCACCAGAGCGGGGAGAGCGAACCGGAAGATCCAGTCACCGCTGCTGGAGACGATGAACGCGGCCCGCAGGAACCTTTCCTCACGGAGCCCCGCGTCGGTGCTCACAAGGCTCCCGGGGCGCGGGGTCCGCCGATGGGCCCGGCGCCGGGCGGACCGGCGGCGGATGGCCGGATGGCCGGGGTCCCCACAGCGGGGAGTTTGGCGTGTACTCGCGGTCCGGCCCCGGCGCGGAGCGTGCGGGAGCCATCCCGGGCCTCAGCGGACAAGGGGTGTCGGGCCCGCCGCCGGCGGTGACCGCCGCGGTGGGAGAAGCGCATGCGCGGTTGTTCCGTTTCTCCGCATCACAAGGTCCTCTCAATAAGGCGTACCGCAGCCCTGAACCCGGGGGCCGGGGGGCCGTGTGGCCGCCCCCACCTGCGGGGAGGGCTGCTGGGCTCTAGCCTGCCCGGCGACCGGCACGCTGGGCATCGTGGAAAACCACGAGCTTGGTGAGAGCGGGGGCCGGGCGGGGTGGTGACACGTGTCCCGGTAGGGCGGTCGCGGTGACGTGACGGGTGGGTGGTGGCTGGGTCCGCGGGCGGTGGCCGGGTCTGCGGGCGCCGGCGTCAGGAGGGGGGCGCGGCCAGCCGGGCGGCCAACTGGGTCCGCCGCTCCACCCCGAGCTTCTTGTACGCGTTGGTGAGATGGGTCTCCACCGTGCGGCGGGCCAGCTGGAGCGTGACGCAGATCTGGGCGTTGGTCAGCCCCTGCACGGCCAGGTCCACGATGCGCCGCTCGGCCTGGGTCAGCTCCTTGCAGCAGTCCTGAGCGGCGTGGGGCTTACGGGTGCGCGCGGCCCGCAGCGCCCTCCCGATGCTCTCCACCAACCGGGACATGCGCGGCGCCGCGAGCGGTGGCGCGGTGGCCGCCGCGGGCACCAACCGCTGCGCGAGATGCATCGCCTCGCTCAGGGTGGTGCGGCCCTTGCGGGTCTGGCCCACCGCCGCCTGGGCCCGCCCCAGGTCGTTCAGCGCCTCGATCAGCTCCACCGGCGCCGGCGCGGTGCGCAGCAGCTCCACCGCCTCCGTGAGCGTCTTCAGACCGCGCCCGCCGCCGACGGCCACGGCCTGGGCGCGCAGCGCGACCCCGACGACCCGGGGGGTCCCCCAGGCGCGGGCGTGCCGCAGATTCTCCTCCGCCAGCTCCACCGCCTCCGCCGTCCGGCCGAGCCGGACCAGGACGGTGGCGGCGCCGGCCCGCCACGGCTGGCTCACCGGGTTGACGAACCCCCGGACCGTCATCCGGGCCCCGCAGTCCAGATAGCTCTCCAGGGCCTCCTCCCAGCGGCCCTCCGCCGTGTACATCCGGCCCCGGGCGCAGCGGACCTCGTCCCATCCCCAGGTGGTCCTCGCGCCCTCGGCGCCGAGCGCGGCGAGCTGCTCCCAGGCCCGCTCCCGGTAGCCCAGCTCGTGCCAGGCGACGGCCACCATCGCGTGGAGATACGGCAGCTGGACGCCCCCGCCCCGGGCCGACTCCAGCAGCGGGGTGTTCTCCTCGATGACCCGCCGGAACCGGCCCGCCCGCAGATCGACCGTGGCCCGGGTGGTCAGCAGATACTGGTGGCCCATATGGGTCAGGTCCGGCTGCCCCGGCAGCTCCCGCTCGACCAGCGCCCGGGCCTCGTCCAGCCGGTCGGCCCACTCCAGCAGGGACGCCGCCGACGCCACCCAGCCGGTGCGCAGCCGGGTGTCGACCGGGGCGCTGAGGCGCGAGGTGACGCGGGCCACCGCCGTACCGGCGTCGAGCCGCCCCGTGCCGGCCTCGTGGACGGTGGCCAGCGCACAGGCCAGCGGCTCCACCGAGTCGGGTGCGGTGCCCATCAGTTCGTGCATCTCCGCGGCGGCCCGGTGCCACCCCTGGGCGTCGTGGGTGGACATCCCCGCCACGCTGATCCGGACGGCGGTGGAGAGCTGCTGGTCGCTGATGCGGTTCCCGGCCTCCTCCATCACCCGGATCGCGGTGGCGGTGCGGCCCTGGGCGAGAAGCGATCCGCTCAGCGCCGACGCGACCGCGTACGGGTCGTGGCAGTCGGCCCGGGAGAGGCTCTCCCGGAGCCGGCGGGTCCCCGCCTCCGAGGATCTGAGCATCTCCAGCGCCCCCAGCCGCAGAGTGATCGCGATGTGCCGGGCGGGCGGCACCGGCCCGGTCATCGCGTGCCGCAGCAGCCGGGCGGCCCGTTCGGGGCGGCCCGCGCTCAGCGCGCTCTCCGCCGCCTCCTCCAGGGTGCGGGTCATCCACTCCTCGCCCGTCTGGCGGAGCCGCAGCAGATGCTCCGCTATCTCGTCGGCGGACGCGCCCAGTTCATAGAGGGACTGGGCCAGCCGGTACCGGTACCGGTCGAGTTCGGCGGGGTCGGCGGCGGCGAGCACCGCCTCCCGGGCCGGGGGGTGGGCGAGCATCCGTATCAGCGGCTCGACCCGGCGTGGATCGGCCGACTCGCTCGGCGCGAGCCCGGCCACCTCCCCGAGCAGCGCCGGGTCCAGGGCCGCGGGGGAGCCGCCCGCCAGGGCCACGGCCAGCGCGAGCGGGCGCCGGAACAGCGCCGTGGGCGAGTGCAGCCAGCGGGCCATGGCCCTGCGGTAGCGGGTCCCGGAGAGATCGGCCAGACCACGCGGCGGCCGGCCGTCGGGCAGGTCGGCGAGCAGGGCCCGCAGCAGCATCGGATTGCCCGCGGTCGCCCCGGCGCACAGTCGGGCCGCCTCGCCCCGCACGCCGTGGGCCGCGAGCAGTTCGGTGACCGCTCCGGGTCCGAGCGCGGGCACCGGCACCTCCGCGCCGGTCGCGTCGCAGAGGCCCGCCCGGCCGTCCGGCGGGTCGTCCGGCTGCGCGCCGGCGCCCTCTCCCCAGGAGGTGAGGAGGAGCAGCGCCGGCACGTCCGAGAGCCGGCGGGTGAGGTATCCGAGCCACCGGCGGGACGGCTCGTCGGCCAGATCCAGGTCCTCCACGGCCAGCAGCACGGGCCGGCGGGACGCGGTGTCGGCGAGGGCATCGGTGAGCCGGTGGAAGATCCGCTGCTCCTCGGCCGGCGCGGGCTCGTCGAACGGCAGCGGCCCGGAGCGCGGGAAGAGCTGGCGCACGACCGAGAAGGCGAAGCCCGACTCCTCGGGAGAGGCCCGGACCCGCAGGGTCCGCATCCGTCCGTCCGCCGCTTCCCGGCGGACGATCTCCTCCAGCAGCGCGGTGCGGCCCGATCCCGCCTCACCGCGCAGCAGCAGCCAGCGCCCGTGCCCGGAGCGGGCCGACGCGGCACTCCGCGCGGCGGTGTCGAGTAACCCGTTCCGTTCAAGTAGCAGCTCTGCCATAACACCCTCCCCAATTGATCACATTCGAATCGACATTCCCCTCCGGCCCGGGGTTTTACTCCAGGTTCGCGGCTTTCTGCCATCTCCCGTCTCATCCCCCGGACCGTTCCGGATCGAGGGAACCGGCCGGGCTCCGGGGAACCGGCCGGGTCGCCCTCCGGCGCGGGCCGCCGCCCGCCGGGGGCGAAGACCGGTCACCGTGGTGATACGGCCAAGTGATCGCGTACGGGCCGGGGTCCCGCCGGGAGCCCGCCGCCCGGCCGGGCCGCCCGCCGGCTCTCGCTCCGAGGCCGGGTCCCGCCGGGGCGACCGCTTCCGGCCCACCGCTCTGGTCTGCGCGGACGAGTCCGGTGGCCGCGAGGGGCAGCGGCGTCGCGGGCGCTCGGCGAGCGGGGCGCCCCCCCGGTGCCCGGCGCGTTCCCATGATCGGGCGATTCCCGCCGGCGGCCACTGCCGGGCTCCTGTTCGCGCCACTCCCCGGGGAATACGTTGACTCTCGGCGAGAGGCCTGCTTAGCCTTGGCGGGCTCATCCAAGTGGATTTTTGTTCAACTAGCCGATTCCGAACGAAACCATGGAACCCCGGCCGCGACCCGGCCGGAAATCCGAACGGTACTCCGGGCCTCTTCACGGACCGCGCACAGAGACATTTCCCGTACCGAGAGCACTCACGTGGATGGGTGAGAAATGAAGAATCTCTCCGCCGACCAGTCAGGGGAGCCGACGCATCTCATCGGCGACGACCTCGCCACACTTCCGGGTCTTCTGCGCGAGCGGGCGCAATCCCAACCGGAGGCCGTGGCGGTCGTTCACGAGGACGGAATCCTCACCCGGCGCGAACTGTCCGACCGCAGTACGGCGGTGGGCCACCAGCTGTGGCGCATGGGCGTCCGGTCCGACGACCGCGTCGGTGTCTTCATGGAACCCTCGGCCGATCTCATGGCCGGTGTCTGGGGAATTCTCTCCTCCGGCGGCGCCTATCTGCCGCTTTCGCCGGAGTATCCGGACGAGCGATTACGGTACATGGTCGAGGACGCCCGGGCGGCGGTGGTCCTCACCCAGGAGTCGCTCCGGAGCCGGCTGGAGGACCTGGTGCCGGTGGGCACCAGAGTGGTCACCTTCCGGGACCTGGAGAACTTCACGGCCTCCTGGCCCGGTTCCGGCGAGCGGAGTGCACCGGTTCCCTTCCTCCCCGGCCGTCTGGCCTACGTCATCCACACCTCGGGCAGCACGGGAAAGCCCAAGGGCGTCATGATCGAACACCGCGGTGTCGTCAGCCAGTTGCGGTGGCTGGCCTCGGTCCACGGGATCGGCGACGGCAGCGTCGTGCTCCAGAAGACCCCCCTGAGCTTCGACGCCGCGCAGTGGGAGATCCTCGCCCCGGCGTGCGGCGGCACCGTCGTCATGGGCGCCCACGGGGTGCAGCGCGACCCCGACCGGCTCATCGACACCGTCGTCCGGCACGGGGTGACCGTCCTCCAGGGCGTACCGACGCTGCTCCAGGCGCTCGTGGACACGGAGGGCTTCACCCGCTGCACCTCCCTCCGCCGGATCTTCAGCGGCGGCGAGGCGCTCTCCCGGGATCTCGCCCAGCGGTGCCTGGACGCGCTGCCCGGCTGCGAACTGGTGAATCTCTACGGGCCCACGGAGTGCACCATCAACTCCGCCTCCTTCACCGTGGACCGCGCGACGATCGCCGAGGGCCCCCAGGCGATTCCCATCGGCCGGCCCGCCGACGGGACCGAGCTGCACATACTCGACCGGTCCGGGGCGCCGGTGGCCGCCGGGGAGATCGGTGAGCTGTACATCGGGGGCGTACAGCTCGCCCGGGGATACCTCGGCCGGCCGGAGCTGACCGCCGAACGCTTCGTCGAGGTCCCGGCGCTCCCCGGTGTGCGGCTCTACCGCAGCGGCGATCTGGCCCACTGGAACGACGACGGCACCGTCCAGTTCGCCGGACGCGCCGACAGCCAGGTCAAGCTGCGCGGATTCCGGGTCGAGCTGGACGAGATCAGACTCGCCATCGAGACGCACAGCTGGGTCAAGAACGCCGCGGTCGTCGTCAAGGACGACTCCGTCACCGGTTTCCGCCGGCTGCTCGCCTTCGTGGAACTCAGCGCCAGGGAGGCCGCGCTGATGGACCAGGGCCAAAACGGAGACCACCACCGGTCCAAGGCGGACCGGCGCCAGGTCAGGGCACAGCTCTCCAACGCGGGCTGCCGGGAGCCGGGCGAGATCGAGGGCCGGCCCGCCGTCCGGCTGCCGGGCGCCGAGGCCCGGCCCGGGCAGCGCCGGCGGGCCTTCGCCCGCAAGACCTACCGCTTCTACGAGGGCGGGGACATCCGCAGGGCGGATCTGCTCGCCCTCCTCGGCCCCCGGGTCCGGGGCGCGGGCCGCTCCCGCGAGCCCGGGGCACTGGGCCTGGACGACCTCGGCCGGATACTGCGGGACTTCGGGCAGCACCTCAGCGCGGAGCGGCTGCTTCCCAAGTACGCCTACGCCTCGCCGGGTTCGCTCTACGCGACCCAGCTCCATCTGGAGCTGAACGGTGTCGCGGGGCTGGAGCCGGGTTATTACTACTATCACCCACTGCTCCACCGGCTGATTCTGATCCGGGCCGGCACCGAGCGGTCCGGCACCCGGTGCGCGGTCCATCTGATCGGCCGGAGGAAGGCCATAGAGGCGGTCTACCGGGACAATGTGCGGGAAGTGCTGGAGATAGAAGCCGGTCATATGATCGGACTCTTCGAGGAAATTCTGCCCGCCGAAGGTCTCGACATCACGGCCGGTGCCCACACACCGGATGTGCGGAATCAACTGGAATGCTCCGAGGACGACTACTATCTCGGCACCTTCGACCTCGTCCCGCACGGCACCGTCCCGCACCGCGATCCGTACGACATCTATGTGCAGACCCACCCGGGCCGCGTTCCCGATCTTCCCGCCGGTCAGTACCGCTATGCCGAAGGGGATTTACAGCGGCTGTCCGACGATTTGATACTGAAGAAGCATGTCATCGCCATCAACCAGCGGGTGTACGAGCGCGCGAGTTTCGGCATCAGCATCGTTGCCCGCTCCAACGATCCGCGTACGCACTATGTCGATCTCGGCAGAAAGCTCCAGCACCTCCAGATGAACGGCCTCGGGCTCGGCTTCATGTCGTCCGGATACAGCTCCCGTACCGGAAACGATCTGATGTCGGCGGTCCGGCTCGCCAAGATCCTGGACCGGGCCGGCGCGGAGGCCGGCCCCTCCTACTTCTGCGTCGGGGGCCGGGTGAGCGACGAGCAGATCCGCGGCGAGGGGATGAAGGAGGACACCGTGCACATGACCGGGCCGGCCGAGCTGATCAGAGAGGATCTGGTCACCTTCCTGCCCGACTACATGCTGCCGAACCGGGTGGTCGTGGTGGACCGGCTGCCCCTGACCGCGAACGGGAAGGTCGACGTCAGGGCGCTGGCGGCCAGGGAGGACGGCAACCCGGGGCAGGGGCGGGTCTTCACCGCTCCGCGCACCAGGACCGAGGAGACCGTCCGCGACATCTTCTCGGCGGTGCTCGGGCGCGAGGGCCTCTCGGTGCGGGACGACTTCTTCGAGGCCGGCGGCAACTCGCTCATCGCCCTCCGTCTCGTCGCCGCCGTGAACAAGGAGTTCGGCAGTTCGCTGCCGCTCCAGGTGGTCTTCACCTCCCCGACCGTCGAGGCGATCGCCCGGCTGCTGGAGGGCGACGACGAGATCCCGGCCTCCCGGCTGGTCCGGCTCCAGGGCCGGGGCGCCGCGAACCCCGTCCTCTGCTGGCCCGGCCTCGGCGGCTACACCATGAACCTCCGCCCGCTCGCCGGGCTGCTGGGCGCGGAACGGCCCTTCTACGGTGTCCAGGCACACGGCATCAACGGCTCCGAGACCCCCTTCCGCACCCTCGGCGAGATGGCCGCCGAGGACATCCGGGCCATCAAACGGCTCCAGCCGGAGGGTCCGTACACCCTCTGGGGCTACTCCTTCGGCGCGCGCACCGCCTTCGAGACCGCGTACCGCCTCGAACAGGCCGGGGACCGGGTCGACCACCTCTTTCTGATCGCCCCCGGGTCACCGGGGCTGGAGACGGCCCCGACGGCGACGGCGGGCCGGTCCGGCGACTACCGCGACCCGGCCTATGTGACCATCCTCTTCTCCGTCTTCGCCGGCACGGTCACCGGCCCGCTGCTGACGGAGTGCCTGCGTGCCTCGGCCGACGAGGACAGCTTCGTCTCCTTCGTGACCGGGCACTTCCCCGGCCTCGACGCGGAGCCGGTGCGCCGCATCATCCGCATCGTCGAGCTGACGTACTCCTTCACCTACGAGTTCCATGAGCTGCGGGAGCGCCGGATCAGCGCCCCCGTGACCCTCTTCAAGGCCCGGGGGGACGACTACTCCTTCATCGAGAACAGCGCCGCCTACTCCGCCGAACCCCCGACCGTCGTCGAACTGGGGGCGGACCACTACGGCATCCTCAGAAGCCCGGGCGTCGACGAACTGGCGCGCCGCATCCGCGAACGCCTGGCACCCGGGCGGCCGGCCTGACGGCGCCCCCGACCGCCCCCCGGGCCCCGACCGCGCCCCCGATCAGCCGACCCCGACAGAGAAACGGGACACGACCGTGCGTCACACCGTGCACCAGGCCATTCCGCTCGTGTACAACGAAGAGGTCCGCGAGGCCGTCGAGACCGGACGGCCGGTGGTCGCGCTGGAGTCGAATGTCATCACCCATGGGCTGCCCTACCCGGACAACGCCGCCACGGCCCACCAGGTGGAGGCGGCCGTGAGAGCCGGAGGCGCGGTGCCCGCGACGATCGGCATCGAGGACGGCCGGATTCTCGTCGGCATGACCGATGACGACATCGACCGCTTCGCCACCGCGTCGGGCATCCCCAAGGTCAGCAGCCGGGACATGCCCGTGGTCCTGGCCAAGGGCGGCATGGGGGCCACCACCGTCGCCTCCTCCCTGGTCGCCGCCCATCTGGCGGGCATCCCGTTCTTCGCGTCCGCGGGCATCGGCGGTGTGCACCGGGGAGCGGAGACGACGATGGACATCTCCTCGGACCTCATCCAGTTCACCCGCTCCCCGGCAGCGGTCGTCTGCGCGGGGGCCAAGAACATCCTCGACCTGGGTCTGACCATGGAGTTCCTGGAAACCCACTGTGTTCCGGTCGTCTCCTACCGCTTCGACGACTTCCCCGCGTTCTACTGCCGCTCCAGCGGACTGCGCAGCCCGCACCGGCTCGACGACGAGAAGCAGATCGCCCGCGCCGTCGAGAACCACTGGGCCCTGGGCAACCGGAGCGCCATCCTCATCACCACCCCCACCCGGGAGGAGGACGCCATCGACAGCGCGGAGATCAGCGCGGTGATCGACGAAGCGGTCCGGGCGGCCGACCGCGAGGGAGTGCGGGGCAACGCCCTGACGAAACATCTGATGCGCTCGGTCGACCGGGCCACCCGGGGCCGGTCCGCCCGCGCCAACATGGCCGTGCTCATCAACACGGCGGAAGTGGCCGGCCGCCTGGCAGCCGCCCACGCGTCCCTCCGCGCCGCAGCCGACACCGGTCCCGCCGGACTCTGAAGGAGCGCCCGATGGCATATGTCGCGATCTTCGATCTGGACGGAACGCTGGTGGACACCCCCCAGGCGATCGTGAGGACCTTCACCGCGGCCTTCGCGGCCCTGGGAGCGCCTCCCCGGGAGGCGCAGCAGATCCGGGCCACCATCGGCATGCCCCTGGAAGGGGCCTTCGGCCGTCTGATGGGGATCGCCCCGGAGGACGACCGGGTCACCGCCGCGGTGGCGGAGTACCAGCTCGCCTTCCGCGAGATCATCCTTCCCCGCGCGGGCGAGCTGGTCTTCCCCGGTGTCCGCGAGGGCCTCGCCGAGCTGCGCCGCCAGGGCATCCCCACCGCCGTCGCCACCAGCAAGTTCCACGAGAGCGCCGACGCGCTGCTGCGCGCGGCGGATCTGCGCGAGGAGTTCGCCGTCGTCCTCGGCGCGGACCAGGTGACCCGCCCCAAACCCGACCCGGAGATGGGCCACGAGGTCCTGCGGCTCCTCGGCGCCACCCCCGGGGAGGCCGTCATGGTCGGGGACACCACCCACGACCTGCTGATGGCACGCGCGGCCGGGATGCGATCGATCGCGGTCACCTACGGCATCCACAGCCGCGCGGAGCTGCTGTCGGCCGGGCCCACCTGGGTCGCCGACACCTTCGACGGCGTACTGGCCTGCCTCGCCGAGGGGCGGGGCGCGGACCTGAGGGAGAGCGAGACCCCCGTATGAACGAGAACGGGCGCGAATCGACCGGCGGCACGGCCCTCGTCCAGCGACTGCTCGACGACCGCAGCCACCACATCGAGTTCAACGGCCATCTCACCAACCATGTGAAACACGCCGTCGTGGCGCTGGCGGGGCTCGGCACACCCCCGGAGCGCATCAAGCGGTACCACGACACCTACGCGCGCCTCACCCCCTACGGCTACGGACTGGAACCGGCCCGGGGCTCACGCCACACCATCACCGAGTCCACCTGGCAGGAGCACCTCGGGCAGCGCACCAGCTTCTCCGCCTACTGCGACTTCTTCGACCGCCAGGAGCGGGACCTCGGCATGGCGGAGGTGCTCAACCGGTATCTCCCCCTGCTCCTCCCCGGCTGGGTCGGGGCCTTCACCCACGCCACCATCCACGTCGGCTGGGCACTCGACGCCGGCAGCCGGTGGATGACGGTGGAGGGCCTCGCGTACATGGCGTTCTCCTCGGTCGACTGCCACCCCGAGCGGATGTCACCGGACACCGCCGACAGCGCGGGGGAGACACCCGTCGACTCGCTGCTCCGGTTCGCCGGCGCCTGGGAGGGCGGGAGCCCGGGGCTCCCGGAGCGGGTGCGGAAGGTGCTCGACGACACCTCGCCGGAGGCCGTCGCCGGCATGCCCGCCGAACTCCTCCGGTCGGGGCTCCAGTACCGGATCGCCCGGATGCTCCGGGAAGGCGATCCACTGGTCTACCGGACCCCCGCCTGGGCCGCGGACCAGCCGTCCGCCACCAGTTGGGAGCAGCTCTACTACGCCGTGACCCTGCTCTACCTCGCCCGGCCGGGGGACTTCGTCCTCCTCCATCTGATCACCTCGCTGCACGCCATGGAGCAGATCTCGCTCCGGCTGCCCGAGGAGCGGCGCCGATGGGTCGTCGCCCTGTACTGGACCGGCCTCCTGTGCATCGTCCTCTCCGAGGGCGGCTTCCCCGCGCGGGCCAAGCTGGCCGCCCTCCACCGCGCGTTCAAGGACTCCTCCGACGGCCCCGGCGACCCGCTCGCCGAGCGGGACTGGGCCCACCTCGTCGCCCGCGCCGTGGAGGAAGAGGAGGAGCACAACCCCAAGCTGGTGTACGTGCTGCGGCGGGTGTGGGACCGGACCGGGGGAGTGTCGCTGTTCCGCGCCGCGGCCGGCCAGTTCACCACCACACCGGAGCTTCCCCCTTCGTTCGAGGAGCCCCCCGCGGAATGACCATCCACGAAGAGACCGGCCGGGCGCCGGACCCGGCGACCGCCGCTCTCGACCCGCACCTGCGCGACCGGGTCCATCTCCTGCCGCAGACCGATCAGCTCCGGGCCCTGCACACCGTCATCCGCGACCGGGACGCCCGCCGGGAGGACTTCGTCCTCCACTCGCGGCGGATCATGCGCCTGCTCATCGAGACGGGGCTCGGTCTGCTCCCCTTCGAGCCGCACGAGGTGCGGACCCCCGTCGGAAGGGTGTACGAGGGCCGGCGCTTCGCCTCCCGGCTCTGCGGGGTCCCCATCATGCGGGCCGGCGAGAGCATGGAGGCCGAGCTGCGCGCGGTCTGCCCCGCCGTCCGCATCGGGAAGATCCTCATCCAGCGGGACCGGGTGACCAAGCTGCCCCATCTGTACTACGCGGCGCTGCCCGAGGACATCGCGGAGCGCCAGGTCCTGCTGCTCGACCCGATGCTGGCCACCGGCGGCACCGCGCTCGCCGCCATCCGGCTGCTGCTCGACCGGGGTGTGCCGGAGGAGAACATCACCTTCATCACCTTCATCACCGTGCCCGAGGGGATCAGGGCCGTCTGCGGGCCGCACCCCCGGATACGGCTGGTCACCTCGGCCATCGAGGAGGGCCTCAATGAGAACGCCTACATGCTGCCGGGCATCGGGGACTTCGGCGACCGCTACTTCGGCACGGACGGCTGACACGGACGGCCGGCCCGGCGGCTGACCTGGACGGCCGGCCCGGGCGGTTCCCCGGACGGGGCACCGCCCTCTCCGCCCGGACCGGACCGGACCTCAGCCGATCTGCCGGTCGCGGCCCGCCAGCAGACCGGCCGCCAGCTGCGGCACCATCAGGACCGCCAGCAGCGCCAGCGGGGCGCTCCAGCCGTCGCTGCTCTCGTAGAGCGTGCCCACCAGGATCGGGCCGGGGATCGACAGCAGATAGCCGACGCTCTGGACGAAGGCGGAGAGCCGGACCACCGTCCCGCTGTCCCGTCCCCTCATCCCGATCATCGTCAGCGCCAGCGGGAAGGAGCAGTTGGCGACGCCCAGCAGCACCGCCCACACCCAGGGCGCGCCCGCCGGCGCCAGCCACAGCCCCGCGTACCCGGCCAGGCCGAACAGCCCGACGACGACCGCGATGACGCTCTGGTTGGGCAGCCGGCCGGCGACCGCCGCCAGGGCGAAGGAGAGCGGCACACCCAGCAGCGAGGTGACGGCGAAGAGCAGCCCGGCGGTCTCGGCCGAGAGGCCGGCGTCACGGAAGATCTGCGGCAGCCAGCCGATGATGACGAACGCGGCGGTGGCCTGGAGACCGAAGTAGACCGCGAGGGCCCAGGCGGTGGGGTCACGGGTGAGCCGGATCTCCGGTACGGGGACGGGGGCCGCGGCCCCCGGCTCCGGCGCGGCGGCGGGGGTCCGGCCGCGGGCGAGGGCCAGCCACGGCGGCAGCGCCACGGCCGCGACCGCCGCCCACGCGCCCAGACCCCAGCGCCAGTCGCCGCCGAAGGCCTGGGCCAGCGGGACGGTGACGGCGGCGGCGGTCGCGGCGCCGATGTTGAGCGCCATGGAGTAGAGCCCGGTCATCATCCCGACCCGGTCCGGGAAGCGCTGCTTGACCACGACCGGCAGCAGCACATTGCAGAACGCGATACCGGCCAGCGCCAGCGCGCTCAGGGCCAGGAACAGCCAGGTGCTCCCGGCCGCCGCCCGCAGGGACAGCCCGGCGACGATCGCCGCCAGACCGAGGACGACCACACCGTCCGCCCCGAACCTGCGGGCCAGCCGGGGGGCGGTCGAGCCGATCAGCGCGAAGCAGAGCGCCGGTAACGAGGTGAGCAGCCCGGCGATCACCGCACTCATCGCCAGGCTGTCGCGGGCCTCTTCGAGCACCGGGCCCAGACTGGTGACGGCGGGCCGCAGATTCAGCGCCGCCAGCACCAGGGCCACCACGACGAGACGCCGCCCCCAGACCCCGGACGGACCCCTGGCCCTGCGGGTATCCGCTTCCGGCGGGCGCACCACTTCGTCATGAGGCATGGCTCATCATAGGAGCGGGAAAGCGAGCGGCGTCCAGTCAACACCCCTGCGGAGCAAGGCGGATCGGCCGGCCGGGAGCCCCGGCCGGGGCGTCAGGCACGGGCGAGCCGGTTGCGGTGCCGGCCGAGCCCCCCGATCTCCAGTTCCATGACATCGCCCGCCCGGAGATAGGGGAAGCGGCCCGACAGCGCCACCCCCTGTGGCGTACCGGTGTTGACCAGATCACCCGGCTCCAGGACCAGATACTGCGAGAGATGCCGGATGATCTCCGCCACCGAGAAGATCATGTCCGCGCTGGTGGAGTCCTGGCGCGGCTCGCCGTTCACCCAGGAGCGCAGCCTCAGCCGCTGCGGGTCGGGGATCTCGTCGGTGGTGACCAGCCACGGACCGAGCGGGTTGAAGGTCTCGGCGCTCTTGCCCTTGGACCACTGCCCTCCCGGCGCGCCCAGTTGCACCGCCCGCTCGGAGACATCGTTGCTGAGGACGTACCCGGCGACATGCGCCAGCGGGTCGTCGTCCGCCGACAGATACCGGGCCCGGCGGCCGATCACCACCCCCAGCTCCACCTCCCAGTCGGTCCGCTCCGACCCCCGGGGGATCAGCACCTCGTCCTCGGGCCCCGCCAGGGAGTTGGGCGCCTTGTAGAAGAGGACCGGCTCATCGGGGGCGCTCGCCCCGGACTCGGCCGCGTGCGCCGCGTAGTTCTGGCCGATGCACAGGACCGACCCCGGCCGGGCGAGGGGCGGAGCGATCCGCTCCCCGGTGACGTCGGTCTCCGCCAGGGAGCCGTCCGCCACCGCCGCCGCCACCCGGTCGAGCCCGCCCCCGGCGAAGAACTCGGGCGTCAGATCCCCGGTGACCGGGGAGAGATCGAGGTGCCTGCCGTCCCCGGCGTACAGGACGGGCCGTTCGCTGCCGGCCGGGCCGACGCGCATCAGTCGCATGGTGGTCCACTCGTTTCACTCGGGGATACGGGAGGGCATGGCGCGGGCGGTGGGCTGCTCGACCCGGGCCAGCGCAGCCGGGCCCACCGCGTGCAGCAGGGGTGTGCCGCCGAGGAAGCGCTCGACCTCGGCGACGGTGCTCTCGCCGAGCGCCCGATGGCCCTCGGCGGTGGCCGCGGCCCGGTGCGGGGTGAGCAGCACATTGCCCAGGGACCGGAAGGGGTGGTCCACGGGGAGCGGCTCCTGGTCGAAGACGTCCAGCGCCGCGTCGATCCGCCCGGTGCGCACCTCCGCCAGCAGCGCCGACTCGTCCACCAGCCAGGAGCGCGCGGTGTTGACCAGCCCGGCGCCGTCCGGCATCAGGGCCAGCTCGCGGGCGCCCAGCAGATGCCGGGTCTCGGGCAGCGCCGGGGCGTGCACGGCCACGATCCTGCTGGTGCGCAGGAGTTCGTCCAGCGGCGCGGTGCGCACCCCGAGCCGGCCGGCCTCCTCCTCGCCCAGACACGGGTCGAAGACGGTGACCTCCGCGCCGAGCGCCCGGGCGAGCGGAATGTACGCCCGGCCGGTGCGGGAGGCCCCGATGACACCGACCGGGCAGCCCCGGATCTCGTGCTGCGGCGGCATCGCGGTCGCGGCGGCCCAGTCGGCCCCCGTGCGCAGGGCGTGGTCGAACCGGTGGACGCGGTGCAGCAGGTTCAGGGTGAAGGTGAGCGAGACCTCGGCGACCGGGGGCGCCATGGCCGCCCCGGCCTGGGTGACCAGGACACCCCGGTCGAAGACCTCCCGGGTGATGTAGGGGCTGATCGCGCCCCCGGTGTGGGCGATCAGCTCCAGACGCGGGGCGGCGGCCAGCAGCGCGCCGTCGACCAGCGGTGCGCCCCAGGCGGTGACCAGGACACGGGCCCCGCCGCCCGCGGCGAGCGCCCGGGCGAGCGCGGCCCGGTCGTCGTGCGCCTCCAGGACGGCGGGTTCGGCGGCCCGGGCCAGCCGCCGCCAGACCTCGGGCGCGAAGAACGCCTGCCGCAGCCGCGCCGGGACGGCGACGACGGCCCGGGGCCGGTGCCCCTCGTCCGGGGCGGTGTCAGCGGAGCCAGTCATCGGGGTGCTCCTTCGCGAAGTCGTCACCGGCGAGCCGGGGGCGGTTCCGGGCGGACCCGGGCGGTCTCCTCCGCCCGGCCGGGGGAGAGGTGCTCGCCGGGTCCGGGTACCGGGTTCCGGCGAGGAGCCCCCGCCGGCGCAGTATCTCGTGGACGACGGCGATACGACACCGGACGTCGTGCCGCACGGCGCACACGGCCGCGTCCGCCCCGCCGGGCCGCGCGGCGCGGGGGACCCACCACCGAGCGGACCGCCGCCGGTCATCTCGTATGCTCCCGGCCATGAGCAGCGGGGAATCCGGGGAACAGCGGGTCATCGATGGGCGGTTCGCGCTGGAGGCGCGGCTCGGCGGTGGCGGCATGGGGACGGTGTGGCGGGCGCGCGATCTGCTCCTGGACCGGGCCGTCGCGCTGAAGGAGGTACGGCCGCCCGATCCCGCGCTCGCCGAGTACGACCCGGAGGCGGCGCGGGTGCTGCGCGCCCGGGTGCTGCGGGAGGCCCGCGCGCTCGCGCGGGTCGACCACCCCAACGTGGTCACCATCCACCATGTCGTGGACGGGGGCGAGGACACCTGTCCGTGGCTGGTGATGGAACTGGTGACGGGTGGATCGCTGCACGACCGCCTGGCCCGGGGGCCGGTGGAGCCCGCCGCCGCGGCGGTGCTCGGGCGCGAGGTGCTGGCGGCGCTGCGGGCCGCGCACGGCGCCGGCATCCAGCACCGGGACGTCAAACCCGCGAACGTCCTGCTGCGGCCGGACGGCCGACCGGTGCTCACCGACTTCGGCATCGCCGCGATCCGCGAGTCGACCGCCCTCACCGCGACCGGGGCCATGATCGGTACGCCCGACTACATGGCGCCCGAACGGATCACCGGGGAGGCCGGCGGGCCCGCGTCGGACCTCTGGTCGCTGGCGATGATGCTGTACGTCGCGGTGGAGGGCCGCCACCCGCTGCGCAGGGCGACCACCCTCGCGACGCTCGCCGCCGTCCTCAGCGAGGAGGTGCCGCCCCCGCGCGGGGCCGGACCGCTGACCGGTGTGCTCACGGCGCTCCTGGTCAGGGACCCGGCGGCACGCCCGGCCCCGGAGACCGTGGACCGTATGCTGGCGGCGGCGGCGGAGCCGGTCCGGGGCGCGCCGGAGGAGACGCGGGGGAGCGGTGGCGGGGAGACCTCGTACCGTCTCACCCCGCCCTCCCGGCCGGTTCCGGGGGACGCGCCGGTTCCGGGGCGGGGCAGCGGTGAGCGCGGACCCCGCGCGGTTCGCCGCACGGCGGTCGCCGGCGCGCTCGCCGGTACGGTGCTCACCGGCGTACTGGTGTGGGCGCTGCTCCCCGGACCGGACCGCGACAACAGCCCTCCGGCCGCCGCGCCGTCCGGCACCTCCGCCTCGGCCTCCGCCACTCCTTCCCGGCCGCCCGCACCCTCCTCCGGGGCACCCGGGACGGCCCCGGCGCCGAAGGAGAAGGCGGAGAAGGCGGAGACGGAGGAGAAACGGCGGAGTCCGGAGGCGCCCGGGACCCGGGAGTCCCCGGGGCTGCTGACCCCGATCGCCATCCGCGCGGCCATCGGGGAGATCACGGCGGAGACGGGCACCGACCGGGTGGGCAGCCTCTCCGTCCATCCGGAGCACATCTCCCTGGACAGCATGGTCCCGGGCAGCGACAAGAAGTACGACATGTACATCTACCGGGTCGGACAGGGAGTCTCCCGCAGCCCGGTCAGCGGCACCCTGAGCGGCGGCCGGCAGCCGGTGGACCTGGACGACTTCGACTGGAGTGCCGTTCCCGCCCTCCTGGAGAGAGCGGACCGGGAGCTGGGGGTCGAGGAACCGACCTCGCGGTATCTCCTCGCCGAGGGGGCGAACGACATCTTCGGCACACCCCCCGGGCTGACCGTCCACCTCTCCGACCGCTACCACAGCGGCGGCTACCTCCAGGCCGACCGCCGGGGGAGGGTCACCAAGGTGTCCCCGGCCGAATCCTGACAGCCGGTCCCCGCCACGCGAGCACGGGCCACAGCCACCGGGGCCACCCGCGCCCGGCGGGCACCGGGCCAGGCCCTCCGCTGCCGCCGCACCGTGCCCGGTCACTTCTCCGTCGGGAACCGGCCAATCTCTCCGGCAGGGCCGAGGCGCCCTTCCCAGCGGGCTCCCCCGGGTGCTCTTCTGTGGTCCGTACCCAACGCCGTACCGTCCCCGTTCGGCCATTCTCCCGGCTCAGCGCAGTTTCTCGGCTCCGCCCTGCTCCTCGGTTCCGCCCTGTTCCCCGAACCCGGCACTCTCCGAGCGGAAGGTTTCCCCGATGCCGCGCGACGCCCATTTCCGGATACCCATACCCCCACGGGTCAATCCGGCACTGGACAGATCCCGTGATCTCTCCTGGGTCCGCACCCACTCCCTGGTCCGCACTCCGGAGGGCGAGCGCCGCTATCTCGCCTCCCGCGTGGCCGATCTGGCCGCCTACTTCTACCCCGATGCCACCGGCGACGATCTCGGTCTCGGCTTCGATGTGATGGCGTGGTTCTTTCTCTTCGATGACCAGTTCGACGTTCCGGCCGGGGTGTACCCCGGGGCGGCGGTCACGGCCACCGGGCAGCTCGCCGATGTACTCGCCCGGCCCCCCGGCGCCGCCGGACCCCCGTCCGCACCACCGCTCGTCACCGCCTTCGCCGACCTCTGGCACCGCATGGGCCGGGGCATGTCACCGGCCTGGCGCCGCCGCGCGGCGCACGCCTGGGCGGACTACCTCGCCGGCCACCCCACCGAGGTCACCGACCGGTTCCACGGCCCCACCCCCGAACCCGACGACCACATCCGGCTGCGCCGGAAGACCATCGGCGTCCGCCCGAGCCTCGATCTGGCCGAACGGATCGGGCACTTCGAGACTCCCGAGCGGGCCTGGCCCGCCACCCATCTGGAGGCCATGCGGCTGGCCGTCGTGGACCACGCCATCCTGGTGAACGAGGTCTTCTCCCTGGAGAGGGACACGGCCCGCGGCGACGCCAATCTGATCACCTCCCTCGTCCACCACCGCGGCTACTCCCTCCGCCAGTCCCTCGCCGAGACCGTCCGCCGCGCCGACCGCACGCTCGAACGCTTCCTCCAGCTGGAGAGCGGGCTGCCCAAGTTCTGCGACGCCCTGGACCTGACCGTCACCGAACGCGCCGACGTCCACCGGTACGGCGACGCCATGCGGTCCCTGATCCGCGGCGACCACGACTGGCACCGGGCCGCCGGCCGCTACACCACCGAAGGGCCGCCCCCGGACCTCAATCTGGAGGACCTGGTCACCCCCGCCCGCCCGCCCCGATGAGCCCCCGCCCCCGCCCCGGCCCGGCCGTCCGGCCCGGGCCGCCCCGCAGCACACAGGAGGCGACGACCACCGTGACCCCCTCGTACACCCTCGCGACCGCCCCGGGGGCGCTGCCCCTGCTCGGCCACACCCTCGCCCTGGCCCGCAGGCCGCTGGAGTTCACGGCCGGCCTCGGCGACCACGGCGATCTGGTGCGGATCGTCCTCGGCCCCCGCCCAACCTATGTGGCGTGCCACCCCGATCTGGTCCGGTCCCTCCTCGTCGGGGACCGCGCCTTCGACAAGGGCGGCCCCGTCTTCGACAAGCTCCGCGAGACCGCGGGCGACGGCCTGATCACCTGCCCCGCCACCGAGCACCGCCGACAGCGCCGGCTCACCCAGCCGGCCTTCCACCGGGACCGGATAGCCGGGTACGCCCCCCTGATGGCCGAGGAGATCGACCGGCTGACCGGCGGGTGGCGGCACGGGCGGACGCTCGATGTCACCGAGACCATGTACCGGCTCACCACGGCGGTCGCCGTCCGCTGCCTCTTCGGCGCCGGCACCGACACCGCCGGGCTCTCGGCGCTGCGCGAGAGCCTCGACGCCGTCACCCGCAGCATCAACCAGCGGGTCCTGCTGCCCCTCCCGGCCGTCGAACGGCTCCCCACCCCCAACAACCGCCGCTTCGCCCGCGCCCGGGCCCATCTGCGCGCCCTCACCGACGACCTGATCGCCGACCACCGCTCCACCCCGGGCGGCGGACCACCGGACCTGATGTCCACCCTGCTGGCCGCCCGCGACGAGGACGGCACCGGGGTCACCGACCAGGAGATCCACGACCAGACCGTCACCTTCCTCCTCGCCAGCGTCGAGACCACCGCCGGAGTGCTCTCCTGGGTCTTCCACCTCCTCGGCACCCGTCCCGGCCTCCGCGACCGGCTGCGCGCCGAGGCCGAATCCGTGCTCGGCGGGCGCCCGGCCGGCCACGACGACCTCCCCGCGCTGGAGCTGACCGGCAGGGTCCTCACCGAGACCCTGCGCCTCTACCCGCCGGCCTGGCTGCTCACCCGGACCGCCCCGGCCGCCACCCGGCTGGGCGGCCATCCGATCCCGGCCGGCGCCACCCTCATGTACAGCCCCTACCAACTGCACCGCCGCGCCGACCACTACCCCGACCCCGGCCGGTTCGACCCCGACCGCTGGCTCAGCTCCGCCCGGCCGGCCCCCGGCGCCTGGGTGCCCTTCGGCGGCGGCGCCCGCAAATGCATCGGCGACACCTTCGCCCTCACCGAGGCCACCCTCGCGCTGGCCACCATCGCCGCCCGCTGGCAGTTCCACCCCGTCCCCGGGAGCCGGCTCCGCCCCCTGCGGAGCGCCACCCTCATACCCCAGGGCCTCACCATGCGGCTGAGCGACCGCCGGAGGGCCGGGGGGTGACCGGCGAGCCGCGCCCGCGCCCCGGACGATCCGGGGCGCGGGCGCGCGCGGCGGTCAGCGCGGTCCGATCGCGCACTCCTCCTCCGTCAGCGGGCGCGCGTCCCCCGCGACCCTGCTGCACAGCACCCGGGGGCGGGAGGTCCCGTCCGCCGTGCGCCGCACCTCCCGCAGGGCGATGCCGTGGCCCTCGCGGTCCCCGTACAGCGCCGCACCCGTGAAGTCGATCGTGCCCGTCGCCATCCCTCCCAGCTTCACCGTCCGCAGATTCACCCAGGCCGAGGCCCGGTTCTGCGGCACCCCGCCGAGCGTGGCCGCCCAGTACAGGGCACGGGTCGCGTCATGGGACAGCGCCGTCTGTCCGCTGGCCATCGCGGGGGTGTCATGGGACAGCGGGCCCGTGCCGAGACCCGGAAGGTGCTTGACGGCGTCCTTGTAGAAGGTGGTCATCGGCGCCGCGGACTTCAGCTCCGCCAGTGCCGCGTGGTACAGCGTCACCCTCGGCGCGACCCCGTCGCCGCCCCGGGTGAAGTCGGCCTTCGACAGATCGTCGCCCGTGAGCAGCGAGATCGTCCGCTGTGCGCAGCCCGGCTCGGTGCCCAGCTGCGCCATCAGCGGCGAGACATCCTCCACCCGCCCGGCGAAGTAGATCACCGAGGGCACCGTCCCGCCCCGGCAGATCTCCTCCGCGTGCACCCGCAGTTCGGGCTTGGACGCCTTGAGGGTGTACTGCCGCTGCGGCAGCACGGTGAAGCCCTGCCTCGCCAGCATCCGCTGGCCGTACCGCGCCTGCTCCTCCGTGTACAGATCGTCCGTCTCCCGGGTGTCCCGGGCCAGCACCAGCGCGTGCTGCCGGCTCCCGGGCTCGCGCAACTGGCCCGCGATCAGACCGAGCTGGTCCACCTGCCACTCGTCGGGCGCGGCCAGGCTGAACCAGTTGGCGAAGGTCCGCGGGAGATAGGTCGCGGAGTTCGTCCCCGACACCACCGGCAGCCCCGCGTCCCGCAGGATCTCGGTCGTCCGCGCGCTGGAGCGCAGATCCCGGCCGGTGCCCACGACCCCCACCACCGTCGGATCGTCCGCCGCGTACCGGGCGACGGCCCGCGCCATGGCGGTCTGATGGAGCATGTCGACGCCGCCGTTGGCGATCAGCACCCGCAGTCGCACCGAGAAGGTGTCGTTGATCACCGCCTGCGCCAGATACACCCCCGCCAGCTCCTCGATGCCCTTGACCGCCGAGGACCCGCCGCCGCTGTCCGCGCTCAGCGGACCCGCGTACACCACCGTGACGTACCCCGCCTCCCGGTCGGCGAGGACCCTCTCGTTCTCGTCGTGGATGAGCCGCTCCAGCCGGCCCACGGTCCACACCGGCCGGTTCCGGCCGCCCGGCTTCCCGTCGCCGGGCAGCCAGTCGGCGAACCGCACCCCGCCCGTCGCGATCCCTATGCACTCGGTCGCGCCGTCCGGCGCCGACGCGCGCGAGGTGTCCGTGTTGGCACCGAGAACCGAGGTCTCGCAGTACCGCTCGTGCATCCCCTGCGCGCGTACCCCGAGGCCCGTCGCCACCAGCACGGCCACCAGGACCAGGGAGTGCAGCGACCACACCAGCCGGGCCGCGGTCGGACGGAAGACCGTCTTCACACAGTGCCGCTGCGCGTCCGTCGCCGGGGCCAGCCGTCCGGCCGGCAGGGCCACCTTCAGCACCCACGGCAGCTCCGACAGCTCACGGCTCGGGGACTGCCCGGTGCGCAGATTCCGGGCCCACTCCTGGTACCAGGTCCACGGGGTGCCGTCCGGCCCCTGGATCACGCTCTGCTGAAGCCGCACCACATCCCCGTGCCCCACCCCGGCGACGATGAGCAGCGGATCGAGCTCGCTGCGCCGGCTGCGGACATCGCTGACCGCCTTGATCAGCTCGATCCCGCCGTTCTCCGCGGTCACCTGCGGCAGGAACAGGGCGGGTGGCCGGGGCCGTTTGAAGCCGCGCAGATCCCAGCTCCAGCGCCGGTGGTTGTCGCGCAGATCCTCGAACAGCGCCAGGACGTAGAGCTGGAGCTGGAAGTCGTCACCCGACTTCAGGGCCTCCGCCACATCGTGGGCGCGCGCCGCGATGGCGTTCCAGGAGCGGGTGGGGCGCAGCAGCGAGAAGTCCGTCGGCCGGCCGCGTGTCGCCGCTCTCAGGAAGGTCGTGGTCATGAACCACCGGCTCTCCCGCCGCAGCCAGAGAAAGATCGGCGCCCGGCCGGGCAGCACAGCGTCGAGGACCAGCAACAGCAGCAGGAACCCGGCGCCGGACCCCAGCGCCACCGGCCAGTCACTGCGCGCCAGCAGCGCGGCGAGCACCGCCACCACACTCGCCGGGAGGATGTGCGCCATGTCCAGCATCCGCAGCCCCGAACTCCACCGGGAGGCGCCCACGGGCCGCCAGCGCTGCCGCGCCAACTGGTCGAGGAGCCGCCGGGCGGGGTCGGGCCCGGCCGGCTGCGCTCCCGGGGCGGAGGCGGGCTGCGGCCAGTCGGCGCCCAGTTCGCCGACGGCGTCCTCGATGGCGCGCACCAGCCGCAGCCGGGGGAAGGCGTACCGCCGGTAGATCGAGCGGCGGCCGTCCCACCGCCGGGGATCGCCCAGGTCGCGCACCAGGCCCGCCGCCCGGCGCACCTCGGTGGGCCCCTCCCGCCGGGCGGGGGCGACGGCGCTGCGGGTGCCGTGCGCGTCCTGCCCGGTGTACAGCTCCTCGACCAGTTCGGCCACCCGGCCGTCGTCGCCCGGCTCCTCGGCGTGCAGGACGACCACGGGCATGGGCGGTTCGCTGGTCCGGGAGTCCCGGATCAGGATTTCGAGTCTGCGCTGGATATCGGCTCCGGCGCCGGTGGACATGCCGGGGTGCCCACCCGGGCACTTCGGCGGTTCACGGTCGTCGTTCACCACGGACAACCCCCGTTCGTCATGGCCTGGGTACGACGCTAGCGGGCGCGGCCCCGATGGGTGCCATAACCGCCGGGCCCGGCCGCCCGGTGTCGCACCGCTCCGGACCCTCCGCGCGCGGACGCGCCCCCGGCCCGGCCGGGGGCGGCGGCCTCCTGCCCTCGAACAGGGGTGTGGCAGACTCGGGCGATGCTGATCGACGACGCGACGGACCGGGACTGGCCGGCCATCTGGCCGTTCTGGCGGACGATCGTCGCCGCCCGGGACACCTACACCTGGGACCCGGCGACACCCGAGCACGAGGCGCGCGCCCTGTGGATGGCCCCCGGCAACCGGGTCTTCGTCGCCAGGGACGGTGACCGGGTCACCGGCTCCGCGTACCTCCGCCCCAACTACGGCGGCCCCGCCGCCCGTACCGCCAACGCCGCTTTCATGGTCGACCCCGCCCACACGGGACGCGGCGTCGGCCGGGCCCTCGCCGCACACGTCCTGGAGCGGGCCGCCGCCGACGGCTTCACCGGCATGGTGTTCAACGCGGTCGTCGAGACCAACCCGGCCGTACGGCTGTGGACATCGCTGGGCTTCCGCGTCCTCGGCACCGTTCCCGGCGCGTACGACCACCCCGCGCACGGCCCCGTGGGACTGCACGTCATGTACCGCTCCCTGGAACCGGCGCCCGGCGGGGATGGAGCGGGAAAAGCGGGGAACCCGCAGTGAGAGAAGCAACCTCGCGCACTGCCGGATGACGGGAGAAAGGCAATGTCCAGCTCCACGGGTACACACGGCCGATCACAGGCACAGGGACTGGCGATCGCCAGCCTGGTCTGCGGAATCCTCGGCCTCTTCCTCTACAGCCTGATCCTCGGCCCCGTGGCCATCCTCATCGGCTACCTGGCGCTCCGTCACGCGACCGGCAACGGGCGGGCCCTGGCGAAGGCGGGCGTCTGGCTCGGCATCGCCGATCTGACGATCTTCGCGATCCTGCTGATGGCCGCCTCCTGACCCGGCGGTCAGGAGCGCGCTCCCGCGCCCCGTTCGAGCCGGCCGTCCTCGCCGTCCAGGGGCCGCAGCCGGTGCCGGAGCCGTGCGACCGGGCCGAGGCGCTCTCCGCCGAGGCCGCGAGGAAGCTCCCCGCCACCTGGCCGCGCGGGTGGACCGGCCGGGCTCCATCGGGCCCGGCCGGCCCCGCTGTCGGTGCGGTCAGCCCTTGTCGGGGCGCTCGGTCACCCGGAGCGCGTTGAGCAGGGGTTTGCCGTAGCCGCTGTGGGCGACGAAGCGCACATTGAGCGTTCCGTCGGTCACGGTCACCGTGTAGGCGCGCTGCACCGCCGCGTACGATCCCGCCTCCAGGGCGATGTCGAGTGACGGCAGCACCTCGGCGCCCTCGGCGAGGACATCGAAGACCCGCTTGTTGGGCCGGTTGGACGAGACCTCGGCGAAGCCCAGCTCCACCGTGTAGACGCCGTTCGGCACCTGGTCGAAACGGTACTCGTACATGCCCTCACGGGCGCTGCGGAAGAGCGCCGGGTCGGCGGTGCCGCTGATGGCGCGGCTGGTGGACCTCACCGTCGAGCTGCCCTGATAGCCGTACGAACCGGCGCTGTACTTGCGGTCCGGGGCCCAGGTGTCGCCGAGGGTGTCCTCGCCGGCCGCGCTCGCGCCGGTGTCCAGCGCGGCCTGGTAGCGCGGTACGACGACCTTGACGGGCACCGTCAGCACCGGCGCGCGTCCGCTCCGGGACTCGATCCGCACCTCCGCGGTGAGGACAGTGCCCGGGGCGAGCCCGGCCGTGTCCACAGAGAGTGTCAGCGGCTGCTTCCGCCCGGTCGCCAGCTCGCCGCCCGCCGGGGCCACGGTCAGCCAGGAGGCGTCCTCGCCGGCGGTCCAGGGCGTGTCCGCGCCCGTGTTGGAGAGTTCGACGGTACGGGTGCGCCGCTGGTCCTGCGGGGCGACGACGTCCAGCGCCGTCCGGTCCGCGGCGACCCTGCCGGTTCTCAGCGACCGGGTGAGCGTGGCGACGCTGTCGGCCGCCACCGTGATGGTGCCCTCGTCCGTCCGGTAGGCGGGGGCGGTCAGGGTCACGGGGTGGTCGCCCGAGGGGACCTGCACGGCGTAGTCGCCGCCGGCGCCGCTGGTCGCGGTCGCCGCCGAGGCGCCCGAGCCCACGGTGACGGTCGCGCCCACGACCCCCTTGCCGTCGTTGGCGTCCAGCACCTGCCCGCGCACCACACCACTCCTGGTGGTGCGGAAGGAGACCGACAGGCCGTCGCCGAGCACCGCGGTGTTGTACGAGTAGAGGAAGGCGTCGGTCCCGGTGGCGTTCTCCACCCCGATGGTGGCGCTGGAGCCGCCCTTGAGGCCGCTGCCCGTGGTCCCCTTGTAGTGGTAGGAGACCCGGCCGTCCTCACCGATGAGCGCGGCGAAGGTGAACTTGTCCGTCTGCGCGGACCAGTGGGCGATGTTCCGCCACTCCACGACGTACGACCGGTGCGGGGCGGTGCCCACGACCGAGGTGAAGACTCCCGAGCCCTCCCCGGTGAGGATCAGATCGTCCCAGAAGGGGTAGAGGGCCGCGTTCGGCGTGGCCGTGCTGGGGATCTGGCCGTTGGAGTCGCCGCCCTGCGGGCCGCCGAAGCTCACCACGCCGTTGGTGGTGACATGGGCCGCGGTATAGCTCCGGCCGTACAGCGGCACGGCGAACGGCAGTTCCACCCGCTCGTTGGTGTCGTCACCGGTCAGGGCGAGCTTCCGGTCGCCGGGGGTGTAGCCCCGGCTGCCCGCCGCGCAGGCGTAGCCGAAGGTGTCGGTACGCTCCGGAAGGTTCACCGCGGCCGTGGTGTCGGCGGCGACGGTGACCCGGGTGGAACCCGCGGTGACACAGCGGGAGGTGTGGGTGGCGCGGATCTCGTACTCGCCGTGCGGGAGGGTCACCTCGAACCGGCCCTCCGCGTCCGCCGTCGCCGTGACCGGGGTCCCGGTGACGCTCACGGACGCTCCGGACGCCGGTCCGGACGCCGCGCTCACCGTGCCGGTGACCTTGGCCGATGGGACCTGCGTCAGGGTGATGTCCCGGGTGGTGGTGGCACCCTCGGCGACTGTGGCGCCCGCCGTGCCCCTGCCGTACCCGAACTTGGTGACGGCGAGGGAGTAGTCGCCGGTGGACAGGGCGGAGAAGCGGTAGCCGCCGTCGGAGCCGGTGACGGCGGTACGGGTGATCGGTCCCTCGGCCGTGACCTGGGCCCCGGCGACCGGGGTGCCCTCGGCGGTGACGGTGCCCGCGAGCGCGCCGACGGGACCGCGCGGGGCGGCCTGGACGGCGGCCAGGGTGTCGAGCCTGCCCTCGCCGAAGACGTTGTTGTCGGCCGCGGTCCCACCGCAGCCGGTGCTGTCCACATCCACGGCGGTCTGGTCGAGCAGTGCCTCGGTCTGGGCCACGTCGCCCCGGAGCGCGGGGGCGGCGGACCAGATCAGCGCGGCGGTGGCGGCGGTGTGCGGGGAGGCCATCGAGGTGCCGGAGAAGGACCCGTACCCGCTGTTGCGGACGGAGGAGCGCACATTGACACCGGGGGAGGCGACATTGGGCTTGATACCGCCCTCGTCACCGGCGCCGCGCGAGGAGAAGCTGGCGATGGCGTTGTTGATGTCGAAGGCGCCGGAGCTGTAGGAGGCGACATAGTCGCCGGGTGAGCCGCTGGAGGCACAGCTCGGCCCGTTGTTGCCGTTGGAGAACGCGGGGAAGATCCCGGCGGCGCGCCAGGAGTTGACGATCGCCTTGTACCAGGGGTTGTGCGCCGAGCTGCCCCAGGAGTTGTTGACGATGTCGGGGGCGAGGTCCGGGCGCGGGTTGGCGCCGTTGGCGTCGGTGGGGGCGACCACCCACTGGCCGGAGGCGATCAGCGAGGTCTGCGAGCAGGAGCTGGACTCACAGCCCTTCGCCGCGACCCAGGTCGCGGCCGGGGCCACGCCGATCCTGTTGTCCGCTCCGTCGTCGCCGACCATGGTGCCCATGGTGTGGGTGCCGTGGTCGTTGTTGTCGCAGGGGGCGGCGGTGGGGCAGATGCCGGCGGGGTCGAACCAGTTGTAGCCGTGGCTGTAGCTGCCGTCGGCGGCGCGGCCCCGGTACTGGCCGTCGATGGCGGGGTGCTGGTAGTCCACCCCGCTGTCGATGTTGGCCACGACGACACCCTCGCCCCGCACACCCAGCTGGTCCCAGACCTGGGGTGCCTTGACGCGGTCGATGTTCCACTCCACCGCGTTGACGGCCGGTTCCCGGTCGCCCCGGGCGGGCTTGGGGAGGGAGAGGGTGTCCTCGGCGTCGATCCGCGCGACCTCGGGGCGCTGGGCGATGCTGTCGGCGAGCTTCGCGCTGCCCACGACGCGGACCGCGTTGACGATCCAGTACGAGGTGAAGTCGGCCCGCGCGCTCTCCAGGGCCTTGAGCAGATCGGCCTGGGTGCGCCGGGCGTGGTCGCGCTGGGCCTGGTGGACGGCCTTGCCCTTGGCGGCCTTGGTGGTGGCCCTGAGGGCGGGGGAGAGGTCCGCGGAGCTGTCCAGATAGACCCAGAAGGTGGCTTTGCCGTCGCTGAGTTCGGCTCTCAGCTCGGGTTCGATCTTCTTCTCGGCGGCGGCGGCGGCGGCGGTGGGCCGGTCGGCCGGTTCGGGGGCGGGGGCGGCGAGTGCGGTGGTGCCTCCGAGCGGGACGAGTAAGAGCGCGGTCAGGGCCGCGCAGACGGTGCGCAGGGGTCTGATACGGGTGGTCGGTCCGGTCCGTCGTGCCACGTGTTCTCCTCTTGCGCGGGTGGCGGGCGGGGCCCGCCGGGGGAGTGCGGACACATGCGTGGTTCGGTGATCTTTTGCCATGAACGGGTCAAGCTGCTCGCCATGGTGGGTCAGCCCCTCCGGGGTAACAAGAGGGCACCCTCCACTCCCGGCCGCCCGCGGCGCCCGGGGGCTTGGCTCAGGGCGCCCTCGGCGCCGGACGGCGGTGCGGGCGCTTGTGGTGCGGGGTCTGTCCTCCATCGCCGGACGGGCTGACATGCCCGGCCTCCCGGGAGAGCCGGGGCGCACGCTCGTTGAGCCGCGCCGTCCTTCAGCCCCTCCGGCGAGCTGAGGCACGAAACCCTTCAGCCCCTCCGGCGAGCTGAGGCACGAAACCCTTCAGCCCCTCCGGCGAGCCGAGGCACAAGAACCAGCCCCTCCGGCGTTTGAGGAGCGGGGGTTCGGGGGCTGGCCCCCGACCCGGGCCCGCACTGTGCGGGGTCCTGTGGCGCGGGGGCCGTCCTCAATCCCCCCAGAGCTGCCTCTGGGAGGGGCCCCCAGACGGGCCGGGGGTGCCGGGCGGGCCGGGTCCGCGCGGGGAGTCCGGATCAGACGAGGGTGAGCCCCGCGGCCGCGATCAGCGCGATCTGCACCGCCGTGCGCGGCCCCAACGGATCACCCTGAGCCACCCTCCGCCGAGCGGCCGAGACATTGGCCGGATACATGGCGATCATGAGCAGAATGAGCCCCCAGGCCGCCCACCCCGCCGTCACCGGGATCAGCAGCCCCACCGCCCCCGCGATCTCCAGCGCACCAGTGAGAGTCACCAGCAGTTCCGGGCGGGGAAGTGCGGGCGGCACCATGGCGACGATATCGGGCCGCAGTTTGGGGTGGAAGTGCGAGAACCCAGTGAACAGGAACATCAGCGCGACCCCCACCCGCAGCGCGGGCTGCCATGCGTCCAGCGCCTCCACCCCCACGAGCCCGGCGAGCCGCGCCGCCAGAAACCCGACGATGAGCGCGATCAAGGGTTCCATCGAGACCTCCGGTCCTGTGCCGGCGGGCCCGGACCCGGGTCCCGCCCCTGCCCCTGCCGGAGCACGGGCGCTGCCCCACTGCACCACCCCCGCCGGGCCCCGCCACCCCTCTGCGCGGCCCGCCTCGCCCGCCCGGCCGACCGTCCCCACCCGGTCGGCCGAACCGGAATCGGTCCTCCGCCCGCGTCCTCACCGGCGTCGAAGCGTGGCTGGAGCAGGTCAGTGCCCCGCACACGCCCCTCGCTGACGCCAGGAGCGGGGTCGGACGGCGGATCGTGGTCCCGGACCGCCGCCGCGGCGGCACCCGCCACCGCCGTCCGCGTCCACTCCCCGGCCGTCGGAATCCCCCGGCCCACGCCCGGAACACCTCCCGCCGGCAACCCGTGCGAAACAGCCCGGGCCGGCTGTCCCGCCATTCCCCGGAGTCGTCCGGACATAATCCGGCGGCGTTTCTCCCTGTTCGACTCCGGTGCCCCGGCGCTCCTAGGATGAGGAAAGCGACCGGGTGCCGGAGGAATATCGGATCGCTCCCCTTCGCCGACTGCCGCCGACGGCGGAAATCTGCTTCCCGACGCAAGCGTCCACGGTGAGGAGAAATCATGGTTGTGGTGATGGTTCCGGAGGCCACTCAGGAGGAAATAGACACGGTCGTACAGCTCGTCAGGGCGGCCGGCGGCGACGCGTTCGTGAGCCGGGGCGTGTCACGGACGATCGTCGGCCTGGTGGGGGATGTCGACGACTTCGAGGCGCTGAACCTCGGCAGCCGGAGCGGAGTGCTCCAGGTGATGCGGGTCTCCGTCCCGTACAAGCTGGTGAGCCGGGAGCACCACCCGGCCCGTTCGGTGATCCGGGTGGGCGGTGTGCCCATCGGGCCGGACACCCTGAGCGTGATCGCCGGGCCCTGCGCGGTCGAGACGTACGAGCAGACCCTCGAAGCGGTGCTGATGGCGAAGCGGGCCGGGGCCTCGATGCTCCGGGGCGGGGCGTTCAAGCCGCGCACCTCCCCGTACTCGTACCAGGGGCTCGGCGAGAAGGGGCTGCGGATTCTCGCCGAGGTGCGGGAGGAGACCGGGCTGCCGGTCGTCACCGAGGTCATCGACCCCGGCAGTGTCGACATGGTCGCCTCCTACGCCGACATGCTCCAGGTCGGCGCACGGAACATGCAGAACTTCGCCCTGCTCCAGGCCGTCGGCCGGGCGGGCAGGCCGGTGCTGCTCAAAAGGGGTTTCAGCGCCACGATAGAGGAGTGGCTGAGCGCGGCCGAGTACATCGCACAGCGCGGAAACCTCGACATCGTGCTCTGTGAGCGCGGTATCCGGACGTTCGAGACGTCGACGCGCAACACTCTCGACATCAGTGCCGTACCCGTGGTGCAGCGGCTGTCGCACCTGCCGGTGATCGTGGACCCCTCGCACTCGGGCGGACGCCGGGATCTGGTCCTCCCGCTGACCCGGGCGGCGATCGCGGCAGGCGCGGACGGGGTCATCATCGATGTCCACCCCGAGCCGAAGTCCGCCCGCTGCGACGGCGACCAGGCGCTCGTCGCCTCCGATCTCCGGGAGGTCGCCGACGCCGTGAGCATCCTGTCGCCGCTCATGGGGCGCACCCTCACCATGCCCGTACGAACATCCGTGCCCACCGCGCGCGTGGGGGCCGGGGCGGGCTGAGGCCCGGTTTCGGCGCCGCGTGTGGTGCCGCTGGTGCGGGGAGTGTCCCATGGGTTCGATGGGGACACCCCCCTAGGGGTTAGGGGGTGATAAGGGTCGACAGATGGGACTTAAGCAGGGGTTACAACCCTCAAAGGACGAATGTTAATTTCTTTCTCATCTGGCGGAAGTCCGGTCAACCGAACGGATGTTCCGCTCGAAAACGTCCAGGGGGGTTCGAGGGAATTGGCAATGAGCTGGTTTCTGTTATTCGATCCACAGTTCCACAGATGTGACGGGGGCAGCCGCAAAGACGCGGGGACAGGCTCTGGTCGCATGGTCTCCGCCCACCTTCCCATGAGTTCTTGAGGTGGTGGGATGGCGACCAAGGAAATGAACGTTGATCAGCAGCCCGTAGTGGAAATCGAACTGGATTTCCTGAACTCGGCCGGCTCGCCCCGGCTCTCCGGCGAGAATCCCGAGCATGTTCACCTTCTGGCGGCAACCCAGTCCCCGCTGCCTCCCATTGTGGTGCACCGCGCGACCATGAAGGTCATCGACGGATTTCACCGGCTGAAGGCCGCCAGGCTGCGGGGCGCGCACACGATAGCGGTCCGCTTCTTCGACGGCGACGAGGCGGAGGCCTTCGTCCTCGCGGTTCGGCTGAATGTCACCCATGGGCTGCCACTGGCCCTGGCCGACCGCAAGTCCGCCGCCGAACGCATCATCGCGTCCCACCCGCAGTGGTCCGACCGGAGGGTGGCCTCGGTCACCGGGATCTCCCCGGGCACCGTGGGCGACATCCGCAAGCGCACCGCGCTCCGGCTGGAGCCCGAGGCGCGCCGCATCGGCCAGGACGGCAGGGTCCGCCCGCTCGACGGGAGCGCGGGCCGGATGCTCGCCGGTGAGCTGCTGGCCGCCAACCCCGGCCTGTCGCTGCGTCAGGTCGCCAGGGCCGCGGGCATCTCGCCCGAGACCGCGCGCGATGTCCGCAACCGTCTGCGCAACGGCGACGAACTGGTGCCCCACCAGCGCCGGCGGCGCACAGCCACCGTGGTGAAGGCGGCGGACGAGGAGGTCGCCGTGGACGACTCCCTGCGCAGGCGCGGGGAGCTGACGGCCCCCGCCGGGCCCCAGCGCACCATCCGGCCCCGCGCGGACGCCGTCCCCGACCGTGCCGTGCTCGTCGGACGGCTCAAGGCGGACCCGGCGCTCCGGTTCACCGAGACGGGGCGGAATCTGCTGCGGCTGCTGGCCCTGCACGCCCTGCGCAAGGAGGAGTGGGACGCGATCATCAACAATGTCCCACCGCACTGCAGTGACATCGTCGCCGATCTCGCCCGGCAGTTCGCCGACCTCTGGTCGGAGGTCGCCGTACGGATCAAGGACGATGTCGCACAGATTGGCTGAGCCGTTGTCCTGGGTGTCCGAGCGTGGAAAACGAACGGTTGGACACCTCGTGGGACGGCCCTGACACCCCCCACTCGCACGAAGGGTCCGTCCACTGCCCCCGGGCAGCGGACGGACCCTTCGCCGTGCGGACCTTTCGCCGTACGGGCCCTTCGCCGTACGGGCCCTCAGCCGCCCGGAAACGGCTCCCGGGCGCCGGGGCCCCGGACCGTGCGGAGCCGGGCCGCCGCCGCGACCCCGTCGCAGCCCGAGAGGCCGAGCGCGTCACGGAGTTCACCGGCGAGCAGCTCCAGCACCCGCGCGGCCCCCGCCTCCCCGGCCGTGGCCAGCCCCCACAGCAGCGGACGGCCGACGAGGACGCCGCCGGCGCCGAGCGCCAGAGCCCGGAGGATGTCGGTCCCGCTGCGGACCCCGCTGTCGAAGAGCACCTCGCACCCGCCGCCGACCGCGCGGACCACGTCCGGGAGGGCGTCGATGCTGGGGACCGCTCCGTCGAGCTGGCGCCCGCCGTGGTTGGAGACCACGACCGCGTCCACGCCCGACTCGGCGGCGCGCAGCGCGTCCTGGGGCGCCAGCACTCCCTTGAGGACCAGTGGCAGAGCGGTACGCTCCCGCAGCGCCGCGACCGAGGACCAGTTCAGCGCCGGGGAGAACATCCGGCCGGTGTGGACGGCCACGGCGGAGGCGTCCGCCGGACGCTCATGGGCGGCGGTCCCCGCCTCGACATTGGCCGCCCGCACATGGCCGGGGAGCGCGAAACGGCTGCGCACGTCCCGCAGCCGCCGGCCCAGCCACGGCACGTCGACGGTGAGCACGATCGCCGAGACCCCGGCGTCCTCCGCCCGGCGGACCAGGTTCAGGGTCGCGGCCGTGTCCCGCAGCCAGTAGAGCTGGAACCAGACCGTGCCGCCGACCTCGGTGATCTCCTCGATCGCGACACTGCTCAGCGTGCTCGCGGTGAACGGCACCCCTGCCGTCTTCGCGGCCCGCGCGGTGGCGAGTTCGCCCTCCGGATGCGCCAGCCGCTGGTACGCCACCGGGGCGACGGCCAGCGGCAGCGCCGCCGGCCGGCCGAGCAGCCGGGCCTCGGTGGAGACACGGGAGACGTCCCGCAGCACGCGGGGGGTCACCAGGACCCGGTCCAGCGCGGCCCGGTTGGCGTCGAGGGTGGTCTCCGTACCGCTGCCGCCGGCGATGAAGTCCCAGATGTCAGCGGGCAGGGCGGCTGCCGCGGTGCGCTCGAAGTCGCCCAGACACAGCTCCGTGCCCGGCCCGGCGGAGGAGGCCGCCGGGCCGGGGGCGGCGTCAGTGCCGGAGCCCACGCTGCCCCGTCCTCTCCAGCTCCACTGCCTCGTACAGCGCCTTGATGTTGGAGCTGCCGAAGGTCTCCGCGCCCTGCCGCTCGATGACCTCGAAGAACAGGGTGTGCCGGGGGTGGGTCGACGCGGTGAAGATCTGGAACAGCAGCCCGCCGTGGTCCTCGTCCGCGAGCACGTTCGTCGCCCGCAGATCCGCCAGCCGCTCGCCCAGGGCGATGCGCTCGCCGAGCAGGTCGTAGTAGGCGGAGGGGGTGGTGAGGAAGCCGACGCCGCGCCTCCCCAGGGCGCGCACCGAGCGCACCGCGTCCGGTGAGGAGAAGGCCAGATGCTGGACGCCGGAGCCCTGGTGGCCCTTGAGGAACTCGTCGATCTGGCCCGGGTCCGCCGTCGGGTCCGGCTGGATCAGCGTCAGGGTCACGCTCCCGGAGGGGCTCTGGACCACCTTGGACTCCATCGCCTGTCTGCCGACGACGATGTGCTCCTCGAAGATGTGCAGAAAGCCCAGGGCCTCGCGGTAGTACGCGACGGTGGCGTCGAGATCGCCGACGTTCAGACAGACGGCGACATGGTCGAGGTCGATCAGGCCGACATCGTCCGCGCGGTGGCCCTCCGCCCGCAGCGCCGGGACGAATCCGGCGGGCAGCCCCTGCTTCTCGCCGGCCTCCCGCTGCACCAGGGTGTGGACGACATCACCGAAGCCCTCCAGGGCCGCCGTCACCCGGGGGCCGTCACCGGCGTGCCGGGTGGGCCGCCGGCTGACCCGGGCGCCGCCCGCGACCGCGGCGGCGAACGCCGCCTCCACATCGGTGGTCCGCAGCGCGATGTCCGCGACCCCGTCGCCGTGGGCGGCGACATAGGCCGACGCCGGGTGCTGGTCGGACGTGGCCTGGGTGAGCACCAGGGTGATCTGCCCGTGCCGCAGGGCGATGCTCCGGTGCTCGGCCGAGCCCGCGGTGCCGACCACCGTGAAGGCATAGCGGTCGACCCATTCGAATGCCGCGTCCTCCAGCTGTTCGACATATATCTCGACGTAGTCGATCGAGAGATCTCCGAGCGGATCGGTGGCTTTTGATGAATCACTCATGTGTGCCCCCAACCGGGAAAGAACCGAGTTTCTGGAACTGTAGAGCCCGGGTCTCGCGTCTGGCCAATGGACAGTTCCCGATTGTCCGCACTGTTGGACAGCCGGATGGACGCACGGGGCCGGGCGGATAAATTTCCTCCGTTGAGCTTCCTTAATGGGCGATGTTTTTGATCGGGGTGAGTCTGGTGATCCGCGCCATTGCCGTCATCGGTACGGGTTTGATCGGTACATCCGTCGCTCTCGCGGCGCGCCGCCGCGGTGTGACCGTTTTCCTCTCCGACCGGGACCCGGTGGCCGCCCGGACGGCGGCGGCTCTGGGCGCCGGGCGGACCCGCCCGCCCGCGGTGCCGGTGGATCTGGCGGTGCTCGCCGTTCCGCCCAGCACGGTGGGCGCCGTGCTCGCCGAGCAGCAGACGCGCGGACTGGCCCACTGCTACACGGATGTGGCGAGTGTGAAGTCCCTGCCCGAGCGGGTCGCGCTGCGTCTGGCACCCGATCCGGCGTCCTATGTCGGCGGGCATCCGCTGGCCGGGCGGGAGCGGTCCGGACCGCTGGCCGCCCGGGCGGATCTCTTCGAGGGCCGGCCGTGGGCGCTCACCCCGTCCCCGCTGACCTCGGACACGGCGCTGCGCCGGGCGCGGGAGCTGGCGGTGCTCTGCGGGGCGGTCCCGGTGGTCACCCAGAGCGCGTCCCATGATGAGGCCGTGGCTCTGACCTCGCACGTTCCCCATCTGGTCGCGAGTCTGATGGCGGCCCGGCTGTCCGGGGGCCCGGCCGGGGCGACCCGGTTCGCGGGCCAGGGGCTGCGGGACGTGACCCGGATCGCGGCCGGGGACCCGGGGCTGTGGGGCGACATCCTCCAGTCCAACGCGGCGGCCGTCGCGGGGGTGGTGCGGGAGCTGCACGAGGATCTCTCCCGCCTGGTCACGGCGCTGGACGGGCTCACCGGGGGCGACGGCGGAGCGCGGGCCCACGGCAGACGGGCCCTGGTGGATCTGCTCGACCGGGGGCTCTCGGGACTCACCGAGATCCGGGGCGGGCGCGGCGGAACCCCGCAGGGCGGCGCGCGCGTCCTGGTGGCCGTGACGGACCGTCCCGGGGAGCTGCCCCGGCTGCTGGCCGCCGCCGGCGGCGCGGGCGCCGACGCCGAGGGGGCGACCGTCGAGGACGCCGGGGGGAGCGGACTCACCGTGCGCTTCCCCGTGGCGCCCCATGTCCTGGACCGGCTGGTCGCCCATCTCGTGGCCGAGGGCTGGAACGCGCGGGGGGTGGATGCCGCGTATACCGACCAGTACGAAAAAGGGATGATACGACCGACTGTCCGGACCTGAGTCCAGGACTGGCTGAATCTCTATTCCCGCGCTGCCGCATTTCGCCTAATCTCACCCGCAAGGAATTCGCGCGATGTCCCAAAATCATCCATGCGTTTCGCAACGAGTGGCTCAAAAGGACCCACGTCGGCCGGTTCGGCTCAGTATGCTGTTTTGAGGTGTGTTTCTGTTCGGGTGACCCCCCGCCCTGCCTCCCCCGCAACGTAAAGCACCGCAGGTCAGAGGCGTGATTCCCAGGGAATCGCGCGATGGATGGGTCACGTGGCAAACATGCGCAGCCAAGCCATACAAAGCTGGACAGAGCACACAGAACGTACGGGGGGATCCGTGAAGTTCAGTGAAAGAGACGAGGAACTGCGACTGCTCGGCCGGTTGTACGCGGGGTGCGCCCGGGGCAAGGGCGCGGTCGTCTTCACCAACGGGCCCGTCGGCTGCGGAAAGACCGCACTGCTCCAGACGTTCGCCGGGCTGGTACGGGAGAAAGGGGGCCTGTTCCTCTCGGTAACGGCCGCCACCAGCGAACGTCACCATCTGTTCGGCCTCGTCGACCAGTTGATGAACGCGATACGCGCCGCCGGAATGGCCGCCGACCCGCTCGCCGCCGAGGAAGTCGATGTCACCCTGTCGGCCGGCGACCACCCCAGAGCCCCGAGAATCCCGCTCGGCCTCCTTCAGCGCATCAGCAGGACCATCTCCGAACTCGCCGAGCGGGGACCGCTCGTCCTCGGCATCGACGATGTGCACTTCGCCGACGAACCCTCCCTCCAGTGTCTGCGCTATCTCATCCGGCGTATCGATTCCTCCGCCGTTCTCATCGTGCTCAACGAGAGCTCCTGCCACGAACGGGAACTGGCGACCCTGCACGCCGAGACACTCCACCTGCCCTACTGCCACCGCGTCAGACTGGCGCCCCTGACCCTGGGCGGCACCGCCGAGACCCTCACCCGGAGCCTGGGCGCCGTCCCGTCCCCGGCCTCCGCCCAGGCCTGGGCCGACATCAGCGGAGGCAACCCCCTGCTGCTGAACGCCCTCGTCGAGGACCGGCTCATCGAGGACCACCTGACGGAGGACCACCTGACCGAGGCCCGGCCCGCGGCCGACGGCGCACCGGACCCGGCCGGCCCCCAGCCGGGGGAGTCCTTCCGCCACGCCTTCCTGCGCTGCCTGCACCGCTGCGAACCCTCGATGCTCGCCACCGCCCGCGCCCTGGCCGTCCTCGGCGACTCCGCCTCGCCCCCGCTCATCGGCGACTTCCTCGGTGTCGACGCCACCTCCGTACGCCGCTGCCTCGCCGACCTGAACGCCGCCGGCCTCCTCGCGAACCTCCGCTTCCGCCACGAACGGGCCCGGCAGGCGGTTCTCGACGGCATCCTCCCGAACAGCCTTCTCACCATGCACGGACGGGCCGCGGAAATACTCCACGCGAGCGGCGCCCCCGCCCGGGCCGTCGCCGAACAGCTCATGGCCACCCACGACTCCGCCCGGGCGTCGTGGCGCGTCGGCATCCTCCGCGAGGCCGCCCGCGAGGCCATCCACCTCGGCGACATCGGCAAGGCCATCGACTGCCTCCGCCACGCGTCCGGCATCTGCGAGGACGCCGCCCAGGAAGCCCATATCGCCGCCGCCCTCGCCGACGCCCAGTGGCTCAGCGACCCCGTCAAGGCCGGCCGCTATCTGCCCCACCTGAGCCACCTCGTCAGCTCCGGCGCCCTGACCGGCGACGATGCCATGGTCCCCGTCAAACACCTGATGTGGCGCGGCGACTTCGCCCAGGCCGAGGCGCTGCTGCGGATCGTCGAGAGCGCGGCGGGCGGAGCACCCGTGAGCCCGCCGTGGGCCGCCGCGCCCGTGGATGTCAAGGTCGGCCGGCTCTGGCTCTCCTTCATCTACCCCGGCCTCTCCGAGGACGCCACCGCGGCCAAGGCCGAGACCGGCAGCCCCTTCGCCCAGCCCCTCTCCGCGGCTTCCCGCCCGGTCTCCTTCCTCACCCTCCTCAATGTGTCGGCGACCCTGATCGGCGACGGCGAGGAGTTCCAGGGAGCCGACCACGTCCTGCACAGCACCGACGCCGACAGCCCGCTCACCCCCGCCCTGTTCGCGCTGCTCTTCCTGATCCAGACCCACCGGCCCGACGAGGCGGTCCAGTGGGCCGAACGGCTGCTCCACGAACCGTGGATTCGCCGGGTCCCCATGCGGCGCGCCGTGTTCGAGACCATACGATCGGCGGCGGCCCTGCGCGCCGGGGACACCGTCACGGCCGGCGAGTCCGCCCGTACCGCGCTGGAACTGGTCTCCGCGGCGGCCTGGGGCGTCGCCGTCGGGCTGCCGCTGGCACTCGCCGTCCGCGCCGCCACCGAGCAGGGCGACTTCGACGCCGTCATGCCCTATCTGAACACCGCCGTCCCGCCCATCATGTTCGACACCCCCTTCGCCCTGCCCTATCTCCAGGCACTCGGCCGCTACCACCTCGCCATGGGCCGCCCGCACACCGCGCTCACCAACTTCCAGTCCTGCGGGGATCTGATGCGGCAGTGGGGCGCGGACTCACCCGACCTCGCCGACTGGCGCAAGGACGCCGTCGCGGCACTCGTCGCCATGCGGCAGGCGGGCCAGGCACGCACCCTGCTGGAGGAACAGCTCACCCTCCTCGGCGACGGGCGCACCCGCGACCGGGGCGTGGCCCTGCGGCGCCTGGCCGCGATCAGCGCCGCACCCGACCGTCAGTCCCTGCTCAAGGAGGCCATCCGGATTCTCGCCGACTGCGGCGACCAGTTCGAACTCCGGCGCGCGCAGGACGACATGGCCGCCGCGACCGCCCCCGAACGGCCGGGCGCCCACCGCGGCCGGCTCAACGGCACCCTCGCCGGAAAGGTCCCCGCCCCGGGCCGCCGCGACCTCGACACCCCCCGGGACCCGGCTCACGAGAACGGCACCGTCCCCCTGATCCCCTCCGGCGCGCCCACCGCAGGGCACAGCGTCCACGACGAGAGCACCGTGCCCCCGGCGCTCGCGGAACTCACCGACGCCGAACGCCGGGTCGGGGCGCTCGCCGTCGCCGGGTGCACCAATCGTGAGATCGCCGTCCAGCTCTTCATTACGGTCAGCACCGTCGAGCAGCATCTCACCAAGATTTACCGCAAGTTAAAGGTCAGGAGCCGTTCCGGTCTCCCGGCGGAACTTCTCGCCTTCACCGACCTCCCCTGCTTCCCGAATGGAGGATAAAAAGGGAAACACGTCCACGGCACGACATCAACGCGTCTGTCCAAGTGACCACTCCCGTCGGTTGGACGCGTTGGCGGAGCCGTAAGCCCCATGTGATCCTGGCGGCCTGGAATCCATTCGCCGCAATTCGTTGATTGCCTGGGGGAAAATCCATGGCCGGACGCGGTCTCGAAGACTATGCGCGCCTGGCGCGCGAAGGACTGGACTCCGTCCCGGCAGAATTCCTGGCAACGGAAGAGCGCCTGTGGGCGGGCAATCGGAGAATCCTCGACCGGACGGCGCTCCGCCCGGGCGACGGCGATCTCCCCGGCCCGCCCGGGACCGCCGCCAAGATCCTCGGCCACACCTGGCCCGCCCCCCTCCTCGTGGGCTCCCTCGCCGGACTCGTCCGCCCCGAGGGCGAACTCGCCGTGGTCCGCGCCTCCGGCGCCGCCGGGCTCCCCGTCGTCGTCAGCGCGTTCACGGGACGCACCTTCGCGGAACTCGCCTCGGCCGCCGAGGGCCCGCTCTGGCTGCGGACCCATCTCTTCCGGGACCGGGGCACCGCCCGCTGGCTGGTCTCACGCGCCGCCGACGCCGGCTTCGAGGCCGTCGTCCTCGCCGTCGGCCCCCAGCGCCATGTCCGGCTCGCGCCCGGCGCCGTCCCCGTGAACCTCGCCGAGGACATCCCCATCCGCCACTTCCGCGGCGGCGGCCCGCTCGCCGACCTCGGCGGTTACGGCCCCTTCGCCGACCCGCGCGCCCTTCTCGACGACACCGTCGACTGGGCCGGCGTGGGCCGGCTGCGCTCCATCTCCGCGCTGCCGCTGTTCGTCGCCGGAGTGCGCACCCCGATGGACGCCGTCCGCGCCCTCGCCGAGGGCGCCGACGGCATCGTCGCCGACGACCTCGGCGCGCTCCCCGGCATCGCGGCGTCCGTCGCCGGACGCTGCCCCGTACTGCTCCGGGGCGGAATCCGCCGCGGCGCCGACATTCTCGTATCCCTCGCCCACGGCGCCGACGCGGTCCTGCTGGACCGGCCCGTCCTGGACGGACTGCTCGTCGCCGCCCGTGAAGGCGTCACCGAGGTCCTGGAGGAACTCGTGAGCGAACTGCGGGCCGCGCTCGCCCTCACCGGGACCGGGTCGGCCGCCGACGCCGGCCCCGAGCTGCTCCGTACCACCGCCCCGGCACCCACGGGCGCGGCGGACGGCACCGCCGAGCGGGCGCCCGAAGGGGATCTGCGCCGGAGCGATCTGCACACCAGTGTCTCGGACCCGGTCCTCGACACCATGAACTTCCTCAACGAGGTCACCCACCGCTACCCCGACGCCATCTCCTTCGCCCCGGGACGCCCCTACGACGGGTTCTTCGACACCGAGGAGATCATCACCCACGTCCGCACCTACCTCGACCACCTCGCCCGGCAGGGCGACTCGCCCCAGGCGATCCGCACGGCCATGTACCAGTACGGCCCCACCGCCGGCCAGATCCGCGAGATCATCGCCGACTCGCTCCGCGACGACGAGAACATCGACATCCCCGCCGAGTCGATCGTCGTCACCGTCGGAGCCCAGGAGGCCATGCTGCTGGTGCTCCGGGCGCTGATCACCGGCCCCGACGACGTCCTGCTCGTCTCCAGTCCCTGCTACGTGGGGATCACCGGGGCGGCCCGTCTCCTCGACATCGGGCTGAGCGCCGTCGGCGAACGCGACAGCGGACTCCACTGCGCCGACCTCGAAGCGGCGATCCTGGCCGAGCGGGCCCGCGGCCGGCGCCCCCGCGCCCTGTACGTCGTACCCGACCACTCCAACCCGTCCGGTACGACCATGGACGCCCGGACCCGTGCCGAGCTGCTCGACCTGGCGGCCCGCCACGACCTTCTCATCGTGGAGGACAGCCCCTACCGGATGGTGAGCCCCGGGCCCCGGCTGCCGTCCCTGAAATCCCTCGACCACGCCCGCAGGGTCGTCCACCTCGGCTCGTTCTCCAAGACCATCTTCCCCGGCGCCCGCGTCGGCTTCGTCGTCGCCGATCAGCGGGTCGTGGACGACACCGGCCGCACCGGACTCCTCGCCGCGGAACTCGCCAAGATCAAGAGCATGGTCACGGTGAACACCTCGTCCCTGAGCCAGGCCGCCGTCGCCGGAGCGCTGCTCGCCGCCCGGGGACGGATCTCCGAGCGGAACGCCGAGGCCGCCGACTACTACGGCAAGGCCCTGCGGACGACCCTGCGCAGCCTGGACCACCACCTCCCCGCCGAGCGCCGGGAGGCCCTGGGAGTGCGCTGGAACGAACCCACCGGAGGGTTCTTCCTCACCGTCCAGGTGCCGTTCCGCGCCGACAACGAGGCACTGACCCGGTCGGCACAGGAGTTCGGCGTGATCTGGACACCGATGTCGTACTTCTATCCACAGGGCGGTGGCGATCACACGCTGCGCCTGTCCACCAGCTATCTGACCGATGCCCAGATCACCGAGGGCACCGCACGGCTCGCCCGCTTCATCGAGGACCGGAGCGCCGGCACCCCCGGTGCGGCGGCCCGGCCGTAGCCGTCCCGTCCGTCCGATCCAGCACCTTCGCACGAGAAGGGCGAAGAGAGTGACCAGCACCATTCGCAGCACACAGCGACCGCGCAGCAAGCCGCGCATGTGGGGGTGGACTTTCCGTTGACCATCAGCATCGACCGTCCGGTGATATCGGACGCCGACCAGGACCTGACCGCACCCGTGACCGCTCCGGCCACGACCCGCGGGCCGTACATGCCCCTCGCGCCCAGAATCGTGGGGGTGGGCACATCCGCCACGCCCACCTCCTTCACCCAGCGCGAAGTCCTCGACACCTTCGGCATCACCGACCCCAAGATCCGCGGGGTCTTCCTCAACAGCGCCATCGAACGGCGCCATCTCACCCTGCCTCCCGAGGCCGAGGACGGAACCCGCCTCTCCGAACCGCAGGGCGACCTCCTCGACAAGCACAAGGCCCTCGCCATCGAGATGGGCGCCGAGGCGCTCCGCAACTGCCTCAAGCGAGCCGGCGCCGACCTCTCCGATCTGCGCCATCTGTGCTGTGTGACCTCCACCGGCTTCCTCACCCCCGGTCTCAGCGCCCTGCTGATCCGGGAACTCGGCATCGACCGGCACTGCAGCCGCTCCGACATCGTCGGCATGGGCTGCAACGCCGGACTCAACGCCCTGGGGGTCGTCTCCGGCTGGGCCGCGGCGCACCCCGGGGAGCTGGCCGTCGTGCTCTGCTCGGAGGCCTGCTCCGCCGCGTACGCCATGGACTCCACCATGCGCACCGCCGTCGTCAACAGCCTCTTCGGCGACGGCTCCGGGGCCGTCGCCCTCGTCGCGGGCGCCGACGGCACCGTCCCCGGCACCCCGGAGGGGCCCAGCGTCCTCAAATTCGCGAGCTGCATCATCCCCGAGGCCGCCGACGCGATGCGCTACGACTGGGACCGGGACCAGGGCCGGTTCAGCTTCTTCCTCGACCCGCAGATCCCCTATGTGGTGGGCGCGCACGCCGAGCTGACCGTGGACCGGCTCCTCGAAGGGACGGGTCTGCGCCGCAGCGACATCCGGCACTGGCTGGTCCACTCCGGCGGCAAGAAGGTCATCGACGCCGTCATCGTCAACCTCGGACTGACCCGCCACGACCTCCGGCACACCGTCGGCGTCCTGCGCGACTACGGCAATGTCTCCAGCGGCTCCTTCCTCTTCTCCTACGAAAGGCTGCTCGACGAGCACGTCACCGCACCCGGCGACCACGGTGTCCTCATGACCATGGGACCGGGCTCCACGATCGAAACGGCGCTGGTCCGATGGTGAACACCGGGGAAGTGACAGGGAATATGCCCATACTGAAGATCGACGGCACCGCGCCACTGTCGGCCGGGTCCGTCAAGGCCCTCGCGGCGCTCTGCGACCAGACCGAGGACCACCCCGGAACCGAGGCCGTCACCCTGCATGTCGAGGGCGCCCCCACCGAGGGCTGGACCACCGGGCTGAACGTCGCCCTGGTCACCAAGTGGGAGCGCACCCTGCGCCGGCTGGAACGGCTGCCCGCGCCCACCATCGCCGTCGTCCGCGGCGACTGCGGCGGCACCGCGCTCGACGCGCTCCTCGCCACCGATGTCCGTATCGCGACCCCCGGCGCCCGGCTTCTCGTCTCCGGCGACGCCGGGGCGACCTGGCCGGGGATGGCCTCCTACCGGCTCGTCCAGCAGGCCGGTGCCGCCCGGGTCCGCCGCGCGGTGGTCCTCGGCGTGCCCCTCACCGCCGCCGACGCGGCGGCCCTGGGACTCGTCGACGAACTCACCGACGATCCGGAGGGCGCCCTCGCCGCCACCGTGCGGCGGCTCGCCGGACGCTCCGGCAAGGAACTGGCCATCCGGCGCCAGCTCCTCTTCGACGCCACCACCACCAGCTTCGAGGACGCCATCGGCCCCCACCTCGCGGCGTGCGACCGCGCACTGCGCCGGGTCCCCGTGGGGGAGGCCCCATGACGGCGACCCTGCCCGAGCGCACCACCGCGACCGCGCTCCGGGCCGGCCTCGCGGAGGCGGTGAGCCACGCCGACGAGGTGGTGGCCGCGCTCCCCCGCCCGGGGAGGCGCTCTCCCGAGCAGCGCGCCCGCGCCACCGCCGCCAAGGACGCCGCCCGCGCCCTGCGCACCCGGTTTCTCGACACCCAGGTCGACGCCGTGTACGACCGGCTCACCGAGGGCCGCACGGTGGCCCTGCGGCTCGCCGAACTCGTCGCCGCGGCCGCCGTCGCCTTCCCCGGGCTCGTTCCCTCGGCCGAGCTGCTCGCGGACGAACGGAGCAGGACCCAGGCGGACAAGGAAGGCCACGAGATCGACCAGGGCATCTTCCTCCGCGCCGTGCTCGGGTCCGCCACCGCGGGCCCGCATCTGCTGGAGTCGATGCTCCGGCCCACGCCCCGGGCCCTGGAGCTGCTGCCGGAGTTCATCCGTACCGGAACGCTGCGGATGGAGGCCGTGCACCTCGAACGGCGCGACGGTGTCGCCCGGCTCACCATGTGCCGCCACGACTGCCTCAACGCCGAGGACAACCAGCAGGTCGACGACATGGAGACCGCCGTCGACCTCGCGCTCCTCGACCCGGCCGTCAGTGTCGGACTGCTGCGCGGCGGCGAGATGAGCCACCCCCGCTACCGGGGGAGGCGGGTCTTCAGCGCGGGGATCAACCTCAAGAACCTCAGCTCGGGCGATATCTCCCTGGTGGACTTCCTGCTCCGCCGGGAACTCGGCTACATCCACAAACTCATCCGGGGCATCCGCACCGACGGCCCCGGCGGCTGGCACACCCCGTACACCGAGAAACCGTGGATCGCCGCCGTCGACGGCTTCGCCATCGGCGGCGGCACCCAGCTGCTGCTCGCCTTCGACCATGTCCTGGCCGCCGCGGACGCCTACCTCAGCCTGCCCGCCGCGAAGGAGGGCATCGTCCCGGGGGTGGCGAACTTCCGCCTCAGCCGGTTCACCGGCCCCCGGGTGGCCCGGCAGATCATCCTCCAGGGCCGCAGGATTCGGGCGAGCGAACCCGACGCCCGTCTCCTGGTGGACGAGGTCGCCGAACCCCAGGACATGGACGGCGCGGTCGAGCGCGCCCTCACCCGGCTGCGCGGCGAGGCGGTCATCGCCAACCGGCGCATGCTCAACCTCGCCGACGAGCCCCCCGGCGCCTTCCGCGCCTACATGGCCGAGTTCGCCCTCCAGCAGGCCCTGCGGATCTACGGCGAGGACGTGATCCACAAGGCCGGAGACTTCGGAGCCCCGGCACCATGACCGACCGAACCGACCAACCTGAGCGATCCGACCGGCCCGACCGGCCCGAGCGATCCGACCGGCCTGAGCCATCCGGCCGGCCCGGCCGCCGCACCCGCGACCCCGGCCACCCGACCGCCCGGGACCCCGACCAGCGCGCCCGCGTGCGCTACGAGAAGAAGAACCACATCGCCCGCGTCACCATCGACCGCCCGCACGTCCTCAACGCGATGGATCTGCGCACCCACGAGGAACTCGCCGCGATCTGGGACGACGTCGAAGCGGACGACGACATCAGGGCCGTGGTCCTCACCGGAGCCGGCGACCGCGCTTTCTCCGTCGGCCAGGACCTCAAGGAACGGGCCCGGCTCGACGCCCGGGGCGCCCCCCTCACCACCTTCGGCAGCCGGGGACAGCCCGGCTGGCCCCGCCTCACCGACCGGTTCACGCTCTCCAAACCGGTCGTCGCGCGCGTCCACGGATACGCGCTGGGCGGCGGCTTCGAACTCGCCCTGGCCTGCGATCTGATCATCGCGTCCGACCAGGCCGTCTTCGCGCTGCCCGAGGCCCGGCTCGGACTGGTCCCGGGCGCCGGAGGAGCCTTCCGGCTCGCCCGGCAGCTCCCGCTGAAGGCCGCCATGGGCTACCTCCTCACCGGCCGCCGGCTCGACGCCGCCACCGCCCTGCGCCACGGGCTGCTCAACGAGGTCGTCCCCGCCGGCCGGCTCGACGACTGTGTCGACGGCTGGACCGACGATCTCGTCCGCAGCGCCCCCCTGTCGGTCCGCGCCATCAAGGAGGCCGTCCTCACCTCCGTGGACCTCCCCCTGGAACAGGCCTTCACCACCCGGTACGCATGGGAGGAGCGCCGCCGGGAGAGCGGGGACGCGGTCGAAGGAGTCCGGGCGTTCGCCGAGAAGCGCGAACCGCACTGGTCCGGCCGCTGACCCGCACCGCCCGCACCACCCGAACCTCCGGGCCCGCCGCCCCACCGGGCGACGGGCCCGGCCCTCCGGTGTCCAAGTGACGGGACCGGACGGTTGGACGAAACGTGAAGGGAAACACACCGATGCCGGTCGCTCGCATCAACGGGATCAACCTCAGCTACGACACCTACGGCTCCGGGGAGCCCGTCATCATGGTCACCGGGACCGGCGCCCCCGGCCGCGTCTGGCGCACCCACCAGGTGCCCGCCCTGCGCCGCGCCGGCTACCGGGTCATCACCGTCGACAACCGCGGCATCCCGCCGACCGATGTGTGCCCCCAGGGCTTCACCCTCGCCGACATGGTCGCCGACCTCGCCGCTCTCATCGAGCACATGGGCGAAGGCCCCTGCCGTCTCGTCGGCACCTCCATGGGCGGAATCCTCGTCCAGGAACTCCTGGTCTCCAGGCCCGAACTGGTCCGCCAGGCCGTCCTGATCGCCAGCAGCGGACGCACCGACACCCTGCTCGCCGCCATGTCCGCGGGCGACATCGAACTCGCCGACAGCGGCGTCAAGATCCCACCCCGGTACGCCGCCTACATCCAGGCCCTCCAGAACCTCTCCCCGGCCACCCTCAACGACAAGGAGCTGCTCCAGGACTGGCTGACCGTCCTCGAAATGTCCCCCGTCGACATCTCAACCGCCCGCGGCCAGCTCGGCCTGGACGTCATCCCCGACCGGCTCGCCGTCTACCGCCGCATCAACCGCCCCTGTCTCGTCATCGCCTTCGCCGACGACCTCGTCGTACGGCCCCATCTCTCCCGTGAGGTCGCCGACAGCATCCCCGGCGCCCGCTACACCGAGATCCCCGGCGCCGGCCACTACGGCTATCTGGAGAAGCCCACCGCCGTGAACTCCGCCATCACCGACTTCTTCGCCCGCTGACCCGCTCCGGCGCGGGCCGGGAGGGAACCGGCCGGTCACCCGAGGCCGGGAACGACACCGTGATCGTCATACCTCCCTCCGGCCGCGCCCGCGCGGTCACCGTCGCGTCATGCGCCTGCGCGATGGCCTGCACGATCGACAGCCCCAGCCCCAGTCCCTCGGTACGCGCCACCCGCGTCGCGTCCAGCCGCTGGAACGGCTGGAACAGCCGGCCGATCTCATCCGGCGGCACCACCGGACCCGTGTTCGTCACCATCAGCGTCGCGCGCCCGTCGACCGTCGCCGTCGTCACATCCACCCGGCCACCGCGGATGTTGTGCCGCAGCGCGTTGTCGACGAGATTCGTCACCAGGCGCTCCGTCAGATTCCGGTGACCGGCCGCCGTCGCCGCGCCGATCGACGGCAGGAACACCACCGTGCGCGACTCCGCGTCGGACTCCCGCGAGTCGACGACCTCCTGCGTCAGCCGCGCCAGATCGAACGGCTCGCGCACATCGATCCCGCCCTGGCTCCGCGCCAGCGTCAGCAGCGCCTCGATGAGCCGCTCCTGCTGCGCGCCCGTCACCAGAATCCGTTCGTGCGCCGCCCGCAGCGAGTCGACCGTCGCGTCCGGATCGGCCAGCGCGACCTGACCCAGAGCCCGCTGCCGCGCCAGCGGCGTACGCAGCTCGTGCGAGGCGTTCGACACAAACCGCCGGTGCGCCTCGAACGAGGTCTCCAGACGGCTCAGCAGACTGTCGAAGGTGTCGCCCAGCTCTTTCAGCTCATCGCCCGGACCGTCGAGCGCCAGCCGCTGGTGCAGGCTCGTCGCCGAGATCTCCTGCGCCGCCGCCGTGATCGTGCGCAGCGGGCGCAGTATCCGGCCCGCCACGATCCAGCCCAGCGCGATCGAGACCACGAGCATGATGGAGAGCGCGATGGCGCCCTGCGTCAGCAGGGCGTCCATCAGGGTGTCCTTGCCGTCCACCGGGATCGTCGCCGACGACCCCTGACCGGGCGGTTCGGGCAGCCGCGACGGCGTGGGCAGCGACACCGGGGGCTCGGGCAGCTCCCGCTGCTTCCCGTCGCTCCGCTCCCGCAGATCCTTCCAGGTGTCCTGCACCCGGCGGTTGACGAGAAAGATCATGATCGTCTGGAGCGCCGCCCCGGAGGCCGCGAACAACCCGCCGTACAGCAGCGTCAGTCTCAGCCGGACACTGCGCCGGGGGCGCCCCGAGCGCAGCACGGGGCCGGAGAGCCGGGACATCACAGACATCGCCGCCCTCAGATCCGGTAGCCGCGCTTGGCCACGGTCTCGATCACCGGAGGATCGCCCAGCTTGGCCCGCAGCCGGCTGATGGTGATCTTGACCGCGCTGGTGAACGGATCGGCGGCCTCGTCCCACACCCGCTCCAGCAGCTCCTCCGCCGACACGGCCCGCCCCTTGGACGCCAGCAGCAGCTCCAGCACCCCGAACTCCTTGGGCGCCAGATCCAGCGGCCGGCCGGCCCGGCTCGCGGTGCGCCGTGCCGTGTCCACCACGAGGTCGCCGTGCCGGATCACCGGAGGCACCAGCGGATGCGCCCGGCGCGCCAGTGCCCCGATCCGCGCGATCAGCACCGGGAAGTCGAACGGCTTCGCCAGATAGTCATCGGCTCCCAGACTCAGCCCGTCGACCAGATCCTCCGCCGTCGCCGCGGCCGTCAGCATCAGCACCCTGCTCCGGCACCCGGAGGCGATCAGCTCCGCGCACACCTCATCGCCGTGCATGCCCGGCAGATCCCGGTCGAGCACGATCACGTCGTAGTCCGTGAACAGCGCGTGCTCCAGCCCCTCCTCGCCGTCGAACGTCACATCCACGGTCATCTGCGCCCGGCGCAGACCCACCGCGACCGTCTGGGCCATCTCCTCGTCGTCCTCGACCACGAGCACCCGCACCTGATCCCCCTCCGCAACGCCACACCCCGGACACGAACACCTTGACAAGTACAGCAAGGATCAACCACCCCCGGTTTCCGCAGGGTTTCGTCGGGAGGACACCCGCCGTACCGCCGGACACCACTTCCCCCGCTGCTCTCCGACCATTCCCGGAAATCCGGAAAAGAAATCTGTCAACCGCTGTCCAAGTGTCAGAAATTCATGGTTGGACAGTGCCAAAGATGACCACCATTGCCCGTCCACATCCACCCCGCTAACGTGAAGCCCGATCAACCAACGGCAATTGATGGGAGTGGTTATGGCCAACCCGTTCGACGACGAAAACGGCACCTTCCTCGTCCTGGTGAACGAGGAAAACCAGCACTCGCTCTGGCCCGCGTTCGCGGACGTTCCCGCCGGGTGGAAGGTCACGTTCGGCGAGGACACCCGCAAGGCGTGCCTGGAGTACATCAACGAGACCTGGACCGACATGCGGCCCAAGAGCCTCATCGACGAGATGGACAGGGCCCGCGCGGCCGGCTAGCCCAGACCTCCCCACATCGACGACACAGCAGAGGAGGCAGCAGTGGCACTAATCGGCGGCCCGGGGCCGATGATGGGCGGCCCCGGGCCGGACGGACCCATGTCCAAACGTCAGGTCACGCCCGGCACAACAAAGCGAATTCTGCCCTACGCCAGGCCCTACCGGCTCAGCATCGCCATTCTCCTGACCCTCGCCGCACTCAACGCGGCAATCACGGTCGCGACCCCTGTACTGTTCAAGTACCTCATTGACAACGGTATCGCCGTGCGCAATACCGAAGTCGTCGTGGGAGTCGCCGTCGCCGTCGCCGGCCTCGCACTCGCACACTCATTCGTCGGATTCGCCGAGGCATGGCTCTCGGGACGCGTCGGCGAAGGACTCATCTACGACCTCCGCACCAAGGTCTTCGACCACGTCCAGCGACAGCCCCTGGCCTTCTTCACCCGGGCCCAGACCGGCGCCCTGGTCAGCCGGCTCAACAACGACGTCATCGGCGCCCAGCAGGCGATCACCGCCCTGCTCTCCACCGTCGTCTCCGCCGGACTGACCGTGCTCTTCGTGCTGATCACCATGTTCTACCTCTCCTGGACCGTCACCCTCGTCTCCCTGGTGCTCCTGCCGCTCTTCGTCCTCCCCGGCCGCGTCGTCGGCCGCCGGCTTCAGCACGTCATGCGCCGGCACATGGGAGTCAACGCCGAAATCGGCTCCCTCATGAACGAGCGCTTCAATGTCACCGGCGCACTCCTGGCGAAGCTCTACGGCCGCCCCGACCACGAGACCGGACTCTTCGCCGGGCTCGCCGCCCGGGGCCGCGACCTCGGCGTCCAGACCGCGGTCTACATGAAGATGCTCCCCATCTCCATGCTTCTCCTCGGCTCCCTGGCCCTCGCCACCGTGTACGGCCTGGGCGGCGCGCTCGTCATCCGTGACGCCTTCCAGATCGGCACCCTCGTCGCCCTGGCCACCCTGATGACCCGGCTGCTCACCCCGGTGAACCAGCTCTCCAGCGCACAGGCCGACGTCATGTCCGCGCTCGTCAGCTTCGACCGGCTCTTCGAGGTGCTCGACCTCAAGCCGCTCATCGCCGAGAAGCCCGGAGCTGTCCCCCTGCCCGCCATCGGCACCGCCGGGGGAACCGCCCCCGCCATCGAGTTCGACGGCGTCTCCTTCCGCTATCCGAAGGCCGCCGATGTCTCCCTCGCGTCCCTGGAGAACATCGCCCTGCCCATGCAGGAGCGCACCGGCACCGAGTGGACCCTCCGCGATCTCGGCTTCACCGCCCCCGCCGGGAAGCTCACCGCCCTCGTCGGCCCATCGGGCGCGGGAAAGACCACCATCACCCAACTGGTGCCGCGCCTCTACGACGCGGTGGAGGGCTCCGTCCGTATCGGCGGCCACGACGTGCGCGACCTCACGCTCGAATCGCTGCGCACCTCCATCGGCATGGTCACCCAGGACGCACACCTCTTCCACACCACCATCCGCGGCAATCTGCTCTACGCCCGCCCCGGCGCCACCGAGGAACAGCTCGCCGACGCCTGCCGGGCCGCGCAGATCTGGCAGCTCATCGAGAGCCTTCCCGACGGACTCGACACCGTCGTAGGGGACCGGGGATACCGGCTCTCGGGCGGTGAGAAGCAGCGCATCGCGATGGCGCGGCTGCTGCTGAAGGCCCCGCCGATCGTCGTGCTCGACGAGGCGACCGCCCACCTCGACTCGGAGTCCGAGGCGGCACTCCAGCGCGCCCTCAAGACCGCGCTGGCCGGCCGTACCTCCCTGGTCATCGCCCACCGTCTCTCCACGATCCGGGAAGCCGATCAGATCCTCGTCATCGACAAGGGCCGGGTCCAGGAACGCGGCACCCATGAGGAACTCCTGGAACAGGACGGTCTGTACGCGGAGTTGTACCGCACCCAGTTCGCGGGCCAGGGCAGCGCCGGCGCCCACGGCAACGGGCAGCAGCCGCAGCGCGTCCCCGAGCCGGTGGGTCCGCACGGACCCTTCCCGGGAGGCCCACCCGAACAGGGCCCCTACCCGGGTATGCCGGGACCCGGATTCTTCCCCGGCGGCCCCGGCGGCCCCGGGCCGGGTGGCCCCGGCCCTGGCTTCATGCCCGGCCCCGGCCCCGGCCCGATACCCGGCGGCCCGCCACCGGGCCACGGCTGACCCCCGGCCGCGGCGGCTGACCACGGCCGCAGCGGCCGGCCCAGCGCCCGCACCACCGAGAGAAAACCACCGTCGAGTCAGTGGGGACCGTTGGAATGCCTGATTCTCGTCGCTCACCTCTCTCCGCCACCCCGCATCCGGGCACGTTCCTGGAGCTGTTCGCCGCGAGGGTCGAGGCCGCGCCGGGTGTCGCCGCGGTGCGGTGTGGGCCGGAGGTGCTGTCGTACGGGGAGCTGGAGGCCCGTGCGAACCGGCTGGCCCGCCATCTGAGAGACCTGGGTGTGGGTCGGGAGTGCGTGGTGGGTCTGTGCCTGCCGCGTGGGGTGGAGATGGTGGTGGCGCTGCTGGCGGTGTGGAAGGCGGGTGGCGCGTATGTGCCACTCGACCCGGAACATCCGGCGGAGCGCCTCGCCTACATGATCTCCGACAGCGGCGCCTCGGTGGTCCTGGCCACGGCCGGCGTCGACGTGCCCGGGCCGGACACACACGTAACGCTGCTGGACGACGGAGCCCGAGAGATCGCGGCCCGGTCCCCGGAGCCCCTGGAGTCGGTGGTGGGTCCGGAGCAGTTGGCGTATGTGATTTATACGTCGGGTTCGACGGGCCGTCCGAAGGGTGTGGCGGTGGCGCATGGGGGTGTGGCGAATCTGGCTGTGGCGATGCGTCCGGCGCTGGGTGTTGACGAGGGTGTGGTGGCGCTTCAGTTCGCGTCGTTCAGTTTTGATGCGGCGGTGCTGGATGTGGTGGTGGTTCTGGGTGCGGGTGGGACGTTGGCGATTGCTTCGGGTGGGGAGCGGAGGGAGCCGGAGGCGTTGGCGGCGATGATCCGTGCCGCTGGGGTGGAAGTCGCCAGTGTGGTGCCGTCGCTGCTGGGTGTGCTGGATC
>NZ_JBEOYB010000021.1:0-105382 GCF_040296845.1 Streptomyces sp. NPDC001985 | reverse complement strand
ACAGGACCCCGCACGCTGCGGGCCACGGTCGGGGGCCAGCCCCCGAACCCCCGCTCCTCAATCGCCGGAGGGGCTGGGTGGTGCGGCTCACACGCCGGCAGGGCTGAGTGGTGCGGCTCAATCTCCCCCCAGAGCTGCCTCTGGGAGGTGCCCCCCAGAGGGGCTTGGGTTGCTCAGGTCGCCAGCGACGGGCTGGATTCCGTTCCTCGGCCCGCCCGGAGGCAGGGCACCCTCCCTCGTGAGCCGCTCGCAGAGCCCTCCCCTCTCAAGCGGGAATCGGCGCCGTCACATATCTCTTGCCGTCCTCGTTCTCCACCACGACCGCCTCGACATCCTCACGGGCAATCGCCGCCGACCCATCCAGATTCGCCCCCTTCTCCGCACTCCCCACCAACCAGCTCCCCGCCACTTCCCGCTCCCCGTCACGGGAGACCACCACCAGCCGGCACCGCTCCCCCGCCGGGATTCCGCTGACGGCGACATTCACCCGTACCCACTCGGCGGCCGGGGTCATCCGCACCGCCATCCGGGCGCCGGTGCCGGGGTCCTTCGCCGAGGCGACCACGACATTCTCGGGTGGCGCCGGAACGGGCGGAGTGGCCGTGACCGTGGGGCCGGCGGTGACACGGCCGGCGTCGTCCGTGCCCCGGCCGATGAGAAAGCCGCCCCCGAGCACCGACACCGCCGCGACCACCGCGACGGCCGCGAGCGCCGCCCGCCGGCGCCGCTCGGCCCCTCCGCGCACCTCGCGGGCCTGCCGCAGCGTGCGCTGGAGCAGCAGATCCCCGCCCTCGGGCGGGCCGTCGAGAAAGGCCTCGGGCGGCACCTCGCCGAGTGTGGCCTCCAGTTCCGTGAGCACCTCCAGCTCTTCGCGGCACGCCTTGCACGCCGCCACGTGTTCCTGGACGGTGCGGGCCTCGCCCTCGTCCAGCGCGCCCAGCACATAGGCGCCGAGCAGTTCGCTGTCATGCTGCTGAGTGCTCATGCCGCCGCCTCCTTCACCACGGCGAGCCTCGCCGTCCTGGGTTTCTCCGGATAGAGCTCTCTGAGCGCCTTCAACGCATAGTGTGAACGGGATTTGACCGTTCCGGGCGGGATTCCCAGGGTCTTCGCGGCTTCCGCGACCGTACGCCCCTGGAAGTAGATCTCCAGCAGCACTTCGCGGTGGTCGGACGAGAGCCGGTCCAGGGCCTCCATGACGACCATCGAGTCGACGACGGCCTCCGCGTGGTCCTGTTCCACCGGCCCGTTGGAGGGCGACTCGGCGACCTCGGTCGGGCGTGCCGCCTTCGCCCGGAAGCGGTCGGTGACGATATTCCGGGCGACGGTGAGCAGCCATCCGCGCACCGAGCCCTTGCCGTTGACGAGCGAATCGGGGTGCTTCCAGGCCCGGATCAGGGTCTCCTGGACGACGTCCTCGGCGGCGCTGCGGTCGCCGGTGAGCCGCTGGGCGTAGGCGAGCAGGGCTCTGCCGTGTTCTTCGTAGAGCGCCCGGATCAGTACTTCATCACTCGTTCTCTGCCGAGTGCGGGACCACAGTGCCGCCATCCACTCACTCCGTCCTCTGCTGGGCCGATGTGCTGAACACGGCCCGGGACCACGGGGGGTTCAATGAGCCGGGGACGGTGCGCGGGGGCGGCTCAGACGCCCGGACGGCAGTGGCGGCCCTCGTTGACGCACTCCGCCACCCGGGCCTGCTGCCGCTCGGTCATCACATTGATGAACATGGCGTGGTCGGTCTTGGGGTGGCGCTTCTGCTCGGGGAAGGAGTCCACGGCGAAGGGCACCGACGCGGGCAGCGCGTACGCGAGGGTGATGCTCAGCCTCGGCACGGGGAAGGTGGCGGGCGGGCAGGCGCCCCGGGCGTCCGGGAAGGCGATGTGGGCGCGGTGGCCGTCGCTGTCGCTCTGGAGCCCGTTCCAGCAGCTGGGGAAGGTGAGCGTGCGGGTGGGGCCGCTGCCGTCGGGGCAGATCGGATACCGGGCGCCGGAGCGGCCCGGGTGCCCGGAGCAGCCCCACGCGGCCCGGACCTGGGCGTCGTTGGTGGTCGCCGCCACCGGATCGCCGGTGATCATGCGCAGGAAGCGGGGCATGGCGATCACCTTGGTCAGCGGGCTGCCGCGGAACTCGACCCTCACCGATGAGGGCAGCACCACCTCCCCGGCGTTGCCGTCCTCGCCGCCGCCGTGGGCGTGGGCGTCGTCACCGGCCCGGTCGAGCCGGCGCAGCACGGGCCAGAAGTAGGTGGAGCGGTCCCCGCCCGCGCAGGTGGTCGCGGCGGCGGCGAGACTCGCGTCGGTGGAGCGGGCGTCGGTGGACACGTTCCCCACGTAGTCGTGGGTGTGGTGGGCGCCTCCGACGAGTCCCGGGGAGGTCACCACGTTGTCCGTGTTGTAGTGCCCCGACTCGTTGCGTCCGCACTCCGCGGTGAAGGAGCCGGTGGACGCCCCGGGGCCCGGCGCGGGTTCGGCGGCGGGCACCGCGATGTCCGCGAGTTCCGCGTAGTGCCCGGGGGTGCCCGCTGTGCCGTCCTCCACCGAGCGCATGGCGATGATGCCCCCGACCACCAGGCAGAGGCAGAGCGTGACCAGCAGGGGCGGCGTTCTCATGAACTGGGCGCCACGAGCGCGGAGTTGACTCACCACACAGTAAGACTCGCAGTCCCGGGCGGCATGTTCAATATCGGTCCGGTGAACCGTTCGCGGGCGGAATCCGTGCGGGAGGCGAGGCGGAGGTACCCGTACCGCCGGGTCTCACGAGGATTCCAGGAGGAGCCGTGGCCGAGATCGAGATCCCGGGGGACGAACTGGAGCGGATGGCGCGGCTCCTGGGCCGGGTCATGGAGCTGGTCGAGACCAGGGCGTCGGGGTTCGACGCCGCGGCCGTCGGCCCTCCGCTGGCGGCCTCGGGCGGCACCTTCGACGAGCGCTGGAACGACGGCCGCTTCCAGCTGAAACGCAACTGCACATCCCTCAAGGACGCCTGTGAGGCCGTGGTCAAGGGCTTCACGGACGCCGACAACGAAATGGCCTCGTCGCTCACCGACGACGGCACGAGAAAGAGCTGAGGAGCGCGAGCGAGATGACCGGTGGCCCCCACTCCTTCAGGATCGGCATCCCGGACAGCTGGACACAGTACGACCTGTCGGGCGACGACCTCGCCCGGGTCCGGGCCGGGCTGCTCCGGACCACTCCGCAGAAGGACGGCCGCGATCAGATCAACGAGGCGTTCCGGCACGCCCGGCAGATCCTGGAGGGGGCGAGGCGCCGGGGCGCCCTCTACGCGGCCGGGACGACCACCCTGTACGAGGACGGCCTGCTGATGGCCGGGATGATGGTGTTCAGTGTGTCGCCGCCCGCCGGGGAGAGCTTCTCGGCGCACTCGCTGGCCCAGCAGTTCTCCACCACCGGCAGCGGGAGTCGGAGCGGCACCTCCCGGACGTTCTCCACACCGACGCTGCCGTCCGTCGGCCCGGTGGGGCGGCTGGTGGGGGTGGAGGAGTCCGGGCTGACCGGGGAGGCCGGCTACCAGCTCCTGGTCATGCACACGGTGGTGCCGGTGCCCGGCTCCCGGCGGGCGCTGATCATCACCTGCTTCAGCCCCAATCTGCCGCTCGCCGACCAGCTCTACGACGTCTTCGACGCGATCACCGCGACCTTCGCCTTCGAGGACGAGCCGAACCCCTCCGAGCGCACGCCCTCCACGGGCTGAGCCGGGGGCCGCGGGGAAGGGCCCGGACCGTCCCCGTGGACGGTCCGGGCCCTTCCTGAGAGATCAGCCGGGTCCAGCGGGGACCAGCGGGACCCCGCCTGTCCTGCCTGCCCCGTCTGCCCTGCCTGCCCTGCCTGCCCCGCCTGCCCTGCCTGCCCCGTCTGCCCTGCCTGCCCCGCCCGCCCCACCGAGGCGGTCAGCCGGAAGCCGGCATCCGGAAGCCGTCAGCGGACGGCGGTCGCGGGCGCCGGTTCGGGCGGCGACGGCACCCGCACGGTGACGAAGTTCCCGTCCCCGAGGTGCAGATGGGCCCGCCCGGGCTCGGTGTCGGCGCCGAGCAGCCCGTGCGGCACCCGGGCGCCCACGACCTCGCCGTCACCCAGCGCGCGCGGCGCGAGCAGCGCCCCGCACCGGTTGCGGCGCACCGTCGTCTGCCACCCGGTGTGGCTGACGAGCATGGCCTCGTTGTTGGCGCCGATCACCAGCCCCCAGCCGTCGCCCGCGCTGCCCCGGGCGAGCGCTCCGAGGTCGCCGTCGATCTCCGAGTTGGCCATCATCTCGGCGTCGTCCACGAGGACCGCGCCGGCGGGCGAGTCCACCCGGCCGAGGGCGGCCCGGAAGTCGGCGACGGCGAGGTTCGGATCGGTGAAGACCTCCACCACGCCGGGCTGTCCGGCCAGGGCCCGCAGCGGTGAGGTGCGGGGCGCGACGATGACGACCTTCGTGCCCCCGGCGGTCAGCGAGCGGGCCATGGCGATCAGCACGGAGCTGCGGCCGGACCGGGGCGGCCCGGCGACCAGGAAGGAGGGCGACACCGACAGATCGGGCCCCTTGGCGCCGAGTTCGTCACCGCCGACACCGACCATGGCCCAGAGCGGGGAGGTCCCCCGGGGCCGGCGCTCCCACGCCTCGGGGAAGGTCAGCCCGTCGGGCAGTGTGTCCAGCCGGAACGGCCGGCGCCGGCCGGGGACGGCCGAGTCGCGTCCGCCGGCGCGGACGGCCAGGGCGCGCAGTTCACCGGCCTGGGCGGCGCCGCTGGGGTCGGGGCCGATCAGGGCGATCTGGGTGGCCCGGGACGTACGGGGGTCGATGGCACGGCCGGCCGGGAGGTCCTCGGGCACCTTGCGGGGGGTGAGCCCCACCATGCCGTAGTCGGCGCGGTCGTTGAGCCGCAGCACGAGCCGGTCCTCGGTGGTGGAGGCGAAGCGGCTCTGGGCGAGAATCCGGTCGCCCGCGAGGACGAGGTGCACCCCGACGCCCGCGCCCTCGCGGAGCAGCAGCGTCATCGCGTCCATCACACTGCCCCGGTCGTACGCCGCGAAGTCCCGCTCGAACGCCTCGAACCGGTCGACCAGGACCAGCAGCCGGGGCGGGCGCTCCTCCTCGGGGAGGGTACGGCGCAGTTCGGTGAGGTCGGCGACGCCCTGCCGGCCGAGGAGTCCGCGCCGCCGGGAGGCCTCCTGCCCGAGCCGGACGAGGAGCCGGGCGACGCGCTCGCTCTCGGCCCGGTCGACGACGGCGCCGGTGTGCGGCAGCCCGGCGAGGGCCTGGAGGGCGCCGTTGCCGCAGTCGAGGCCGTAGAGATGGACATCGGCACAGCTGTGGGCACCGGCCACGGCGGCGGCGATGGTGCGCAGGGCCTGGGAGCGCCCGCTGCGGGGCGCGCCGATGATCTGGAGGTGGCCCATGGTGTCGAAGTCGAGGGTCAGGGGGTGCCGGGTCTGCCCGGCGGGGTCGTCGGTCAGTCCGTACGCCACCGGGGCGAGCCCGGCCTGGTGCGGCGGGGACCCGTCCGGGTGCCCGGCGGGCGGCAGGCCGGCGAGGGTGAGGGTGTCGGGGAGCGGTGGGAGCCAGGGGGTGCGGGGCGGCGGCACGGCGAGCTGTTCGGCGGCCTCGCGCACCGCGCTGACGAGGACGGAGAGGTCGGTCACGGGCTGTACGGCGGTCTCGGCGCGCTCGGGGCGGGGCGGTGGGTCGCCGAGGAACTCCCAGTGGATCTCGGTGAGCCGGGGCGCGGGGCGCTCGGCGGCCCCGGCGCGGGCCTGTGCTCTGCGCCCGCCGATCCTGCCGGTCTGGAAGGGCAGCAGGGCGGCGTGGCCGAGCCGGGCGTGGGCGCGGCCGGGGGTGCGCGGGGAGAGCAGGCCGGAGTCGGGGGCGTCGATGATGTCGCGGCTCTCGCCGGTGTCGGTGGTGCGCAGGGCGATCCTGAGGTTGGTGTTGGCGCGGATGTCGGCGGTGACCGCGCCGGACGGCCGCTGGGTGGCGAGGATCAGATGGATGCCGAGGGAGCGCCCTCGCTGGGCGATGTTGACCATCCCGGAGACGAAGTCGGGGAGTTCGCGGACCATGGAGGCGAACTCGTCGACGACGAGGACCAGCCGGGGCAGGGGGGCGAGCCCGGGTGCGCGGGTGCGCTTGTCGGTGTAGTCGTCGATGTCCTTGGCCGAGGCGTCGGCGAGGACGCGTTCGCGGCGGCGGAGTTCGGCGCCGAGCGAGGTGAGGGCGCGTTCGACGAGATGGGTGTCGAGATCGGTGACGAGACCGACGGTGTGGGGAAGCTCCTCGCACTCGGCGAAGGCGCTGCCGCCCTTGTAGTCGATGAGGACGAAGTTCAGCTCGTCGGGCCGGTTGGCGACGGCGAGCGACGCCACGAGCGACTGGAGGAGTTCGGACTTGCCGGAGCCGGTGGTGCCGGCGATGAGGGCGTGGGGTCCGTCGGCGGCGAGGTCCAGGGCGAAGGGGCCGTCGACCCCGGCGCCGATGACGGCGCGGGTGGTGCGGCCGGAGGCGGCCCAGCCGGAGGCGACGGCCTCCGGGGTCGGGGGTTCCAGGCCGAGGATGTCGAGGAGCCCGGCGGCGGTGGGGAGCAGATTCTCCTCGGCCTCGTCGCCGACGTCGCGCAGGGACGCGAGGGCCCGGGCCACCCCGGTGCACCAGGTGTGGCCGGGGGCGTCCATGAGGACGCCGTCGACGGGGTCGGTGCCGCTCCGCTCGACCCGCAGCCCCTCGGGGGACGCGACGGCGACGGCCTGGCACTCCTCGGGGAGCAGCCGGGCCTCGTCGTCGACGCAGAGGGCGTAGACGCCGACGGCGGGCCCTTCGCGCAGGATCTGGATCACGCCGGGCAGCGAGCGGATGCGGCGGGCGCCGTCCAGGACGAGCAGCACATCGGGTTCTCCCGCGGCGCCGCCGCGCGGCGCCCGGTCCCCGGCCTCCTGGCGGGCGGCGATCAGGGCGGTCAGCTCGGCGATCCGGCGCCCGGCGGACTCGGCGGTGGTGCCGGCCAGGGCGACGGTGTCCTCGCCGGCGGGCGCGGTGTGCGGCAGCCAGTGCAGCCAGGACCAGCGGTCCGGTCCCCCGGTCCAGGACAGCACGCACACCCGCAGGTCGGAGGGGCTGTGCAGGGTGGCGGCCTGGGCGATGAGCCAGCGCACCAGCGGATCGGCGTCCGCTCCCCCGGCGACGCCGAGGACACCTGCCTCGCGCAGGGGGACGGCGACGGGGACGGCGTGGGTGGTGCGGGTGATCCGGCGGCGGTGCTCGGCCTCGCCGGGGTCCTCCAGTTCGAGGTGGGCGGGCCGGTCGGCGAGGCCGAGCCGCAGCAGCAGGAAGTCCCGGTCGCGCCAGCGCCGTTCCCAGAGCCGCTGCCGGGGGCCGGTGGCGATCAGGGTGGTGAGCGCGGGGTCGGGGCAGGCGGCGCGGCGGGCCCGCTGTTCGGCGACGACCGCCTCGGCGACATCCTCGTCCAGCCGCTCCTTCTGCCGTTCGTACTCGGCGAGCCGCTCGGCGTGGTCGTCCTTGCCCCGGCGCTTGTTGGAGAGCTGTCCGGCGAGCGCGATCACCGGGGAGAGCAGTCCGAAGACCAGGAAGCGGAGGTTGCCGAAGAAGAGGACGGCGACCAGCGCCATCAGCAGCGGCGCGAAGATCATGACGAGCTGGATCGGGCTGCGGGCGGGTTCGGCCGGGGCCACGGGCAGCCGGAACCGGTCGCGCACCGGCGGCGGGAGCAGCCGGGGCGGCCGGTTGTAGTCGAGTCCGGTGCCGTCGCCGGAGGGCTGGAGCGCGGCGTCGGGGGCGGTGGGGGCGGCGAGTTCCAGCAGGGCGGGGCCGAGGTCGAGCACCCCGCCGGGGGGCCAAGCGGTCCACTCGGGCACCGGGACGGTGTCGAGGCGGGCCTTCTCGTACGCCGAGGAGCGCACGGTCACGGTGCCGTCGACGCGGACCTCGACACGGGCGGCGCTCGCGGGGAGCCCGGCGGCAAGGAGGCGGACACGGCAGTCGTCGGCGGCGCCGATCTCGTACTCCCCCGGGGGCAGCCGGAAGACGGCTCCGGCGCCGGCGCCGCCGATGGCGCGCAGCTCCGCGACGCCCTCGGGCTCGCGGCCGGGGACGGCGAGCGGCTCTTCGAGACAGAGGAGGCTGCCGGGCCGCAGCTCCAGGTCGCCCAGCGCGCGGTCGGCGGGGAGCTGGTCGGGCCCGTGGAAGAGGGCGGGCGCGCGGGTGGGCGGGGTGCCGCGCATCCGGCGGTGGAGCTCCTCGGCGAGTTCTCCGGCCGGGGCCCCGGGGTCGGCTTCGATGATGATGTCCGCGGTCCGCCCCTGCTGCGGGTCGACTGCGGTGACGGTCAGACGCATGGTCGGTGCTCCTTGTGGCACGCGCGGGTCGGCGGGACGCCGGGCGGGCCGGACCGTGGCGGTCCGGCCCGGCCGCCGGGGCGGGGTACGGGTCCTTGACGGGTCAGCCGGTGAGGCTGGCGCCGAGGTCGGTGTCGAGCTGGGCGAAGCCCTTTCCGACACCGTCGAGGAACTTGGAGATGCCCGCGAGCCCTTCGATGACCTGGAGGTAGTTGTCGTTGTAGGTCTGGACGAAGGGCTGGAAGTCCCGTTTCGACGCGGGAGTCCGGTAGCCGTCCTCGGTGAGGTTGTCCAGTTCCTGCTTGATGGTCTGGAGCTGGACGATGGCCGTGTCGTACATGTTGAGGGTGGAGGCGGCGACCTGGGCGGTCCGCTCGTCGTTGACGATGAATTCGGCCATGGAGAGTCTCCTGTCGGTCCTGTGTGGATTCCCCGGATTCCGTTGCCGCGTTGACGCGCCGGTCCGATACCGTCAACACGGGCGGGGTTCCCCGATGGTTCAGCCGCCGGTGGTGAGTGCCCGGTCGCTCGCCGGATTGACGCTCTCGATATCCGCGTCGTTGTTGAGATTGGCGATGGTCTTGGTGGGAATTCCCGCGAGGCCGGTCTCCAGGCCCTCGGTTTTGAAGGCGTACTGGTCATTGAGTTTCTGGGTCGCCAGCCCGTTGCCGATGCCATTGGCCGCTCTGATGGCGGCGTTCTCCAGGGAGTTCTGGACGTCCGCGCCCTGGCTGATCTGGTAGGCGCTCTGGAATCCGGCGGTGAAGAGGTTCTTGAGGAGGCCGGACGCGGCGCCGTAGGCGTAGTCCCGCCAGTCGCTCAGCGCGGTCGGGCCGCCGGCGAAGCCGTCGTAGCGGTCGGAGGGCGAGTGCTGTTCGTGGAAGGAGCCGGCCTGGTCCAGCTCGGTCACCTTGCCGCCGCCGTCCTTGACCCGCACGGCGCCGCTGTCACCGAGGGTGATGCCGTAGGTGGCCGGGCCGCCGTCGCCGCCGGTCCCGGTGACCGTGCCCTGCGCCCCGATGCTCGTGAGGTCGAGGGCGGTGGTCCCGCCGGCGCCGGTGTGCTGGAAGGCCGCGCTGCCGTCGGCGTTCTGGGTGATGGTGATCCCGTTCGCGGGGTCGGCGGTGGTGGCGGTGCCGTGGGTGAAGGTGGTGACGGGGCCCTGGGCGCCGGGCGCGGTGACGGTGGGCGGTGCGCCGCCGACGACGGTGGTGCCGTCGCTGAGGGTGGCGTGGGGCGGCTGCCGCGGTCCCTCCTGTCCGGCGGGCAGCGGGGGCGGGGTGACGACGCCGGGGCCGGTGAGGGCGCCGTCTTGGGAGATGGTGACGGTGTCGTTGGGGTCGGTGGAGCCGGGGACGGTGACCGTGTGGCCGCCCTTGCCGTCGGAGACCACGTCGGAGCTGCCGTTGTGCACGGTGGAGCCGCCGCCCTTGAGGGGGACCTCGACGCTGGCGCCGTTGCCGTCACTGGCGCCGGCGGTGAAGACGGGCGGTCCCGGGGTGGTGGGGTTCACCGGGTGGGCGGGTCCGTCGAGCACCCCGGACTTCTGGCCCGCGGTGCCCGCGTTCTCCGGGGAGCCGTCGGTGGACTTGGTGAGCGTCACCGAGCCGGTGTCCACGGTGGTCGTACCGCCGAAGAAGCCGTGGTGGGCGATCGATCCGGCGCCGCCGAAGGCCGGGACGGCGATCCCGCTGCCGCCGTCGCCGGTGATCTGGCTGATCGCGGTCTGGCCCGGTCCGTCGCCGATCGGCCTGCCCGCGGTGTCGATGGGCGCGCCCGTGCCGTCGACATGGGTGCCGGACGGTCCCAGGGAGGTGATGCCGCCGGGGGTGAAGGTGCCGGTGGCGGGCCCGTGGACGACGGTGACCTCGCCGGGCGGGGCGTCCGGGGCGGTGTTGTGGGTGACCGTGGTGCCGGGGTCGGCCACCGGGTGCGAGCCCTGGGTGGTGATGACCGGTCCGTCCGGCCCGTTGGAGAGGGTGTTGCCGCCGCCGGTCATCGCCGGTGAGAGGAGGACGGGCCAGCCCTGGGCGGGCGGGGTGACCACCTGGGCCCCGGTGCTGGACGCCTCGATCGCCGCCCCGCTGGGCGAGTTCTGGACGGTGGTCTGTCCTGCCGGGTCGATGGTGTGCCCGACGCCGCTCGCGTCGTGGACCGTCTCCACGGTGGTGCCGGTGTCGCCCTGGGTGAACGTCGTGGTGAAGCCGGCCTGGGTGAAGGTGGTGGTGCCGCCGTCCTGGGTGACGGTGCCGGCGGGTCCGGTGACCGTGACCGGGCCCGGGACGGTCCGGGTGCCGCCGTCGAGCAGGGGCACGGTGACGGGCGGGGCGGCGGTCGCCTCGCCGCCGGGGCCCTGGGCGCCGATGGTGCCGTCAGGCGCGGAGGTGAGGGTGCCGGCGGTGCCGCCGTCGCCGGGCGGGCCGGAGACGGACACCCCGCCGCCGGGGTCCACGGTGACGGTGAGGCCCTGGGCCGTGATGCCGTCCTGGGTGAGCTGCGCCTGGCCGCCGCCCGGCCCGTTGTCGGTGATGTCGGCGGACGGGGCGTCGCCGCTGGTGCCGGGGGTGATGGTGAGGTCCCCGTCGGTGAGGGTCTTGGCGCTGTCGACCGCGAAGCCGCCGTCGTTGTCCCGCGCGGTGGTGCCCGCCGGGGAGTGGGTGACGGTGGTGTGGCCGCCCGCCGGGGCCGTGGTGGTGATGCCGCCGTCGCCGTCCGCCGCCGCGACCGCCGCGGGGGTGCCGCCGACGGAGGTCTGGGCGCCGTTGCCGGTGAAGGCGGACGCGGTGCCGTCCGAGGTGACGGCCTGGGTGGGGCTCCCCTGGCCGCCGGGGGTGACGGTGACGGCGGGCCCGGTTCCACTGGTGACGGTCGTCGGCACGGCGGGTCCGGTGGTGACCGTGGTCCCGCCCTGGGTGAGGGTGGTGGTGCCCGCCGGGTTGGTGGTGACGGTGGCCCCGCTGTGGGTGAGGGTGGTGGTGATGCCGCCGCCGGAGCCGGTGGTCACCTGGTGGGCGGCGGTGCCGACGGTGGTGGTGCCGCCGGTCACCGTCACGGTGGTGCCGCCGGTGCCCTGGGCCGTGATGACGGGTGTCCCGGTGCCGTCCACGCCCACGGAGACATCGCCCAGGGTCACGGGCGCGGAGGGAAGCGGCTGGGCGGAGTGCGGTACGGGGGCGCCGTCCGGTCCCTTGGTGGTGATCACTCCCCCGGAGCCGACGGTGAACTCCTGACCGCCGGCCGTGACCTTGGCCGAGCCGCCGGGGCCCGGGCTCACCGTGGTCGTACCGGAGGTGAGGGTGCCGTCCGGGGTTCCCACGACGCCGCCCGCGGTGAAGGCGCCGTCCACTCCGACGGTGACCGGGGTGCCCGCCGCCGTGCCGGGCAGGGTGACGCCGTTCGGGGTGAACGTGACGGCGCCTCCCGGGTCGGTGACCGTGCCGATGCCCCCGGGACCGGCGGTGAGGGGGCCGGCCGTGACGGTGCCGTCGTGCGCGACACCGACCGGGGGGCCGCCGCCGGGCGTGATGTCCAGCGCCGCGTTCGCGCCGTCGAACCGCACGGTCGTCGGTTGCGCGGTGCCGGTGCTCACCGTGAATCCGCCATCGTCCAGGGTGGTCACGGGCCCGTCCGGGATGGTGATCCTGGCACCGCCGTCCGGGGCCAGCTCGGTGGTGACCGCGCCGTCCTTGACGGTCACCGGGGAGATGGCGTCGCCCGCCGGGGGCAGGGTGACCACCTGGCCGCCGGCGCCCTCGCCGGTGTTGCCGACCGTGACCGCTCCCCCGGCGCCGAGGGCGACCGCGTCGCCGTTGAGGGTGACCCCGGCCGGGAAGGTGCCGGTGGTGGCGCTGAGGGTGTTCCCGTTGCCGAGGTCGGCGTTCAGGTCCCCGTTGCCGGGGTTGTGGACGAGGACGGGCAGGTCGGTGGCGGCCGGATCGGCGGTGCCGAAGAAGGAGGTGGCACCGGCCTGGTGGGTGGCGGAGATTCCGTCGCCCTGGACGGTGGTGAAGGTGTCGCCGGTGACGACGGAGGGGCCGCCGGGGATGGTGATGGCGTTGTCGGTGAGGGTGAACCCCGGGGGGTTGGGTACGGGGTCGGGGGCGCCGGCACCCGCGCCGTCGTTGGCGCCGCCGTTGGCGCCGTCGTTCGGGAGCGGGACCGGAAGCGGGTCCGGAAGGATGAGGTCGGGATCGTCCGCGAGGTCCTGGACCTGTACGGGGTCCTGACCCTGTACGGGGCCCTGGACCTGCGCCGGGTCCTGGACCTGCGCCGGGTTCGGGTCGCCGGCGCCCGGGGCGTCCCCGTCGTTCGCGGGTACGGGGTCCGGCGGGGGCGGCGGGGGCGGCGGGGGCGCGGAGATCGTGGTGCCGTCGGGCCCCCGGCTGATCTCGCCGAACGGACCCGACGTGGTGAACCCGCCGGGCGTCAGCCCGGTGGTCAGCGGGGGCAGTTTCCCGCCCAGCGGGGTCTCGACGGTCGTGGTGGTGCCATCGGAGACGATCTTGTCTCCGGACGGGCTCGCGATGGTGTTCTGCCCGCCCGTGGTCACCGAGGTGAAACCGTCCGGGGTGGTGGTCTTGGCGGAGATCACCGGTGGCGGGACCACCACGGGCGGGGCGGCGCCGCCATCGGCCCCGTCGGCCTCGGGCTGCTTGGGGGGCTTCTGCGCGCCCGGGTCGATGGTGGTCTCCGTCTTGGTGCCGTCCGGAGTGGTGATCTTCGTCTTGGCCTCACCCGTGGCGGAACTGGAGCCGGTGGAGCTCTTGATGCCGTGGAAGCCGCTCTTCTGCGGCATCTCCCGGCCGTTGACGAACAGCACATTGCCGAAGCTGAACGTGCCGTTGACGATGCCGAGGCTCTCCTTGGAGAACGCCTTGCCGATATTGCTCTTGAACTTGTTCTCGACCACGAAGGCGTTCTTGATGCCGGCGGCGAATTTGGTGCCGCCGAAGGCACCCAGAGCGCCCCCGGTGGCGGCGCCGATCGCCGCGCCGATCGCGGCGGCCCGGGGGTCGAACGGCTTGCGCTCGACGGCGGCCGTGATGACGGACGCCGTGAATCCCAGGGTGAATTCGGTACCCGCCTCGACCAGGACCTTGCCGCCCAGCGCCAGGCCCGGGGAGATCTTGACCCCGGCGATGCCCTTGGTGAGCGGGGTGAAGATCTTCCGGAAGGCGGTCGTCCCGTCGAGCACCTTGGTGAGGGCGCCGGAGATGGTCCCCGTGCCCTTGCCGAACGTGGCCAGCACGGGCGCCACTTTCGCCAGCTTGGCCGCCGATGCGCCGATCTTGCCCAGACCGCCGAGCAGCACCCCTCCGGGGACCAGCGTCAGCGCGCCGATGAGCAGTTCGCCGACGTCGAACTTCCCCTGGGACGCCATCCGGATGACGGAGACCGCGAAGAGGGCCGCGCCCAGCAGCAGTCCGACGACGGGCAGGAAGACGGCGATGATCCCGACGATGATGCCCGCGACCAGCTCGATCAGGGGGTTGTCGGCGAAGAAGTCACCGATCTGCTGGAAGACGCCGCGTGCCTCGATGGCCTGGTCGGCGGCCTCGTCCAGAACGACCGACGCCGTGCGGGAGCCGTCCTCGCGGAGCCGTTCCGCGTCCCGCCCCAGGGCCTCGGCGGCGGAGAGCCGGGACTTGGCCTCGTCGACCTGCCGCTGCTCGTCGGCCCGCCCGGCGGTCTGCTCGGGGGTGGCGTCGGGGGCGAGTCGCGGCAGCTCGGTCCGCGCGGTCGCCTCGGCCTCCCGGCCCTGGTCGATCGCCCGGTCGAGCATGTCCTGCGCGGTGGTGAGGGTGTCGGCGTAGCCGTTGTAGGCGTCCGCCGCCCGCTGGAAGGAGTTACGGGTGCGTTCCAGCATCCCCGGGACCTCCTTGATCCGGTCCCGGAGGGCGTCCATCGCCCTGCCCTTGCCCGCGCGGATACGGCTGTCGTCCCGGAGCAGGTCGAAGGCCTCACCGGCCCGGTCGCCCAGTTCGCGGTAGGTCGTGGAGAGGACCCGTATCGCCTCCGGGTCACCGGGGGTGGGGTCGGCGGCGAACCCCAGCACCTCCCAGCCCGTGGGGTGTCGTCGCGCCATTTCCCGCCTCCCGGCCGATCGGTCAGCCCGGCCGTCGGCCGAGTCGTCGCAGCAGGCACGTCACCGGAGCCGGATCGGTTCACGCCGGGCGGGGGTTCACGGCCATTTCCGGGTCGCTTTGAACCGGTCGGGCGGGGCCGGACGTGTGGTGCCCTGACACGCCGGTGCCGCGCGTGCGGCCCGGGAGGAGGAGGACGAGAAGCATGCGAGACGACCCCACGAGGAGGGTTCCGGCCCGGGCCGCGCGGCGCGGGCGGACGGCCCGGTGCGCCGCGTCGGCCGGGCTGGTGCTGCTGGCCGTGCTGGCGCCGGCGGGGCCGGCGCACGCCCGGTCCGCCGACGGGTTCGCCGGTGGGCCGGGGGGCGTGGCACGCACCGCCGATCCGGTGAAGTTCTATGTGGTGAAGGGCCCCGGGGAGAACGGCGGCAAGGAGGACGCGCTCTTCGACATCGCGTCGCGGACCCTCGGCGACGGCAACCGGTTCCAGGAGATCCTGGTGCTCAACACCGGGCGGGCGCTGCCCAGCGGGGATCTGTTCGTCAGCGCCGAGCAGATCGGGGCGGCGGCCGGGTTCGCGCTGCTGCTGCCGAACGACGCCCAGGGGGCGGAGGTGCGGTCCGGGACGCTGCCCGGACAGGCCGGGGGCCCCGCGAGTCCTCCTGCCGCGACGGCGACGGCGGCGCCCGCGGTCGCGCCCGTGCCGGCGGCGAGGTCGTCGAACCCGTTCGCGACCGTCGGCGACCGGGTGCCGCTGCCGGCGCTCTTCGGGGGGATCGCGGGGGTGGCCGTCCTGACCGTGGCGATCATCGCCCGCCGCCCGCTGGCGCGGGGGCTGCGGGCGGCGTGGGCCGGGGTGGCCCGCGCGGGGCGGGTGCTGCGGCCCCGGCTCCCGCGCGGGATCGCCCTGGCGCTGCTGCGGCGGCGGCGCGGGGCGCTCGCCCAGCGGCTGGCGGCCGACACCAGAACCCCGGTGATGGTCCGTCAGGCCGTGCGGGAGCTGGCCGGGACGCGTGTCTACACCGTGCAGGCCGAGTCGGCCAAGCTTCTGGCGTCCGTCTCCGGCGGGGCGGACGGGGTGCCCGAGGGGTGGACGGCGGTGGGCCCGGCGCGCTGGGAGCGCCGTGGCCTCCCGGCGGAGATCGAGGCCGGCGGCTCGGGGGACACGGCGCTGACCCTGCCTCATCTGGCCCGCGTCGGGATCGGCGAGCGCGGGGCGCAGGTCATGGTGGACCTGGGCCGGATCAGCGGGGCGCTGAGCGTACGGGGAGACCTGCGGGTCGCCCAGGACACGGTGGCGGCCCTGGTGCACGGGCTGCTGGAGCTGCCGCGCCAGTCGACGGTGGTGGTGGCGATCGACCCGGGGGCGGAGGTGCTGCCCGGGCTGCACGGGGTGGTGCGGGTCCCGTCGGTGACGGAGGTACGGGGCCGGGCCCCGGCCGAGGTCTTCGAGGCGGCCGGGGAACTGGGCCTCGGCCTGATCCGCGGCGCGGGCCGGACCGCGCCCGTGACGGGCTTCCTGGTGGCCCTCCACCGCCCCACGGGCGAGGAGGCCCGCGCCCTGTCGAAGCTCGCGACTCCGGAGGGAGGGGGATGGACGGTGCTCACGGTGGGGGATGTGCCGGGCGCGCACTGGCGCTGGTACGCCCAGCCGGAGGGGGTGGTGGACCTGGGGGTCCTCGACCTCCGCGTCACGGTCCCGACCCAGGTCCCGGCCTAGGTCGTCTCTTTCGGATCGTGCCGGGCTCGCGAGCCCCGGCACCGCGCCTCGCGGCGTTGCCGCCGGTCGCCGGCGCTCCGCGTGGGCTCCCTCCTCCGCCTCGCGATCCACGGCACCGGACCCCGCTCACCGATCCGGCCCGATCCGAAAGAAACTCCCCAGGGCCTCTCGTGTGGGTCTCGCTGGGACTCGCGTGCCCCGGCACCGCGCCTCGCGGCGTTGCCGTCCATCGCCCAGGGCCCCAGCACACCCGGCCCCGCCGGCGATGGGGGCACACCGCGCGGCCCTCCGACAACCCGAGGCACGAAATCCAGCCCCTCCGGCGTTTGAGGAGCGGGGGTTCGGGGGCCGGCCCCCGGCCGCGGCCCGCGCCGGGCGGAGGGGGCGGAAGCGCGGTCCCGCGACCGTGCGCCCGACCTGACCGGCCGAACGGGTGATTCGCCGGCCCCGCGCGCGGGCCCCGCCCGCCGCCGGGGGAGGTGGACAGGGGGCCCGGCCCCGCTCCCACTCCCCACCGGCCAAGGTGACCCCATGACCAGGATCGCGATCATCATCGGCAGCATCCGCCCCGGCCGCAAGGGCGAGGCCGTCGCCCGCTGGGTCCTCGACCAGGCCCGGACCCGGACCGACGCCGAGTACGTCCTCGTCGACCTCAAGGAGATCGCCCTCCCCTTCCTCGACGAGATCGCCCCGCCCTCCCTCGGCCAGTACGCCAACGCCCACACCAAGTCCTGGGCCGCGACCGTCGACGGCTTCGACGGCTTCGTCTTCGTCACCCCCGAGTACAACCACTCCACCTCCGCCGCCCTGAAGAACGCGATCGACTTCATCTACCAGGAGTGGAACAACAAGGCCGCCGGCTTCGTCGGCTACGGCAGCGTCGGCGGGGCCCGCGCCATCGAGCATCTGCGCGCGATCATGGCGGAGGTCCAGGTGGCGACGGTGCGGGCGCAGGTGATGCTGTCGCTCTTCACCGACTTCGAGGACTTCAGCACCTTCACCCCCGCCCCGCTCCACACCGACGCGGTGAGCACCATGCTCGACCAGGTGGTGGCCTGGAGCGACGCCCTCAAGCCCCTGCGCGCCCCGGCCCCCTCCCGGTGAGGAGCGTCCGGCCCCGGCACCGCTTCCGGTATCACTCCCGGACGGGCCCGGCCCGCCGGAAGGTGCGCAGGGTGCGGTGGAGGTGCCAGCCGGTCGCGTGGAGGAGCAGGGCGGCGGCGAGGGCGGCGCCCGCGCCCTTGGCCGCGTCGGACAGTACGCCCTCGGCGACCGAGGTCCAGGGGGCGTGCTCCGTCCGGGTGGGGTGGGTGATCTCGGTGACCTCGCCGTCGGCCTCGCGGACGAGGGGCCGACCGGTGTCCTCCACGGTCACCCGGCGGTAGGAGTCGATACCGCCGGTGTGGGCCGCCGCGCCGAGCAGCGCGGCCAGTACGAGGACCACCGCCGCGCCCCACCGGACGGCCGGGGCCCGCGAGGTGACGGCCTCGGAGCGCGGCGGGCGCGGCCGGGCGCGGCGGCGCCAGAGGTGGACGCCGAGCGCCACGAGACCGGCCGCCGTGCTCAGGTGCTGGAGCAGCCGGGCGGTGGACAGCCCGCCCGGTCCGGGCTCGCGCAGAACGGCCAGTCGGGCGACCGCGTACCCGTCGACATGGGTGAAGGAGTCCCAGAGCAGATGGGTGGCGATGCCGATGAGCGCCGACACCACCAGCCACGCCGCGTGGCGGAGCCGTTCCGCGAAGCCGCGCGGTGGCGCCGGGGCCGGGACGGCGGGGCGGGGCGGCAGGAGTGCGGTGACCGGCCCGCGCAGCAGCCGGTGCGCGGCGACGAGGAGCAGGGTGACCGGGAGGGTGACGGTCAGGGCGCCGATGAGGGAGTGCGAGGTCGTGGCGTTGAGGAAGGGCTCGTACCAGGAGCCGGCGGTCACCGTGATGCGCAGCGTCTGGAGGAAGTAGGGGGCATCGGGCGCCATCGTTCCCATGACCAGGGCCACGGGTACGAGAGGCCGGCGCAGCAGCGGCAGGACCGCGGCCGTGTGGGACAGGGTGAACGGCACTTCGGGGCGCCCTCTCGCTCGGGTCGAGCCGGTGGGGGCGCGGGCCGGCACCTTCGCCCGGCGACACACCGGCCACATGCAACGCCGAGAAGAGTATTCAGTTGAAGTGACTATGTCCAGAGTCCCCGAACCCCCGGCCCGACGGCTCAGCGCGGCCCGCGCACCCTCCCGGCGACCGCGCTGAGCAGCGCGGCGGCGGGCAGCACCAGGAGCAGGGCCGCGAAGGGGCTCGGGGAGTACCAGTTGAGGAGACAGGCGTCGGCGAGGAGGGGTGGGGAGGCCAGCGCCATGGCGCCCGACTCCCGCAGCCCGGACGAGCGTGCCCGCAGGGCGAGGGCGATCCCCGTGGCGGCCAGAACCAGCAGCGGCCAGCCGCCGTAGTCGGTGCTCACCCAGCCGACCGCCCCCGCCTCCACGGCGATCGCGGGGAGCCAGGCGGTGGCCGCCATCGCGCCCGCCACCGCCGACGCGCCCGGCCCGGGGCGCAGGTCCGGTGGGCAGGCGAGCACCACCGCGATGGTGAGAAGCGCGGCCACCGGAACGACGATCCGGTACTGATACTCGTTCGGGTGGGTCGCCACCACCGCCAGGACGGCCGTGCCCGCCAGCCCGCAGACCGCGGCGGCCGACCCGGCCGCCCACCGGCCCGTCAGCGCGACAATCGCGCCGGCACAGACCAGCAGGAGAGAGAGCAGGCCGAGGAGTTCGGGCCCGTCCATGGTCCGCAGCGCCACCCTCCACGGCGTCGGCGACGCGGTGATCCCGGCGTACCAGCGTACGAACCGGATGCCCGCGCTCACCGCGGCGGCGGCCAGGGCGAACGGGGCGGCCGACGCGACGAGACGGCCCAGCGGATCGGCCGATCCCAGGCCGAACCGGACCCGCAGGGCGTGCGCGGCGAGGTCCGCGCCCTCCCGGAGGCGGTCCCGGCGTGACACGCCGGCGGTCATCTCCCGGTAGGTGCCGGCGATCTCCGGTCCGTACGCGGCCCGGTAGCCGGCCGGGTAGAGAAGGAGGAGCCGGTCGATCACGCGGTCACCGGCGCACCGTCGATCCCCAGGCGCCGCCGCGCCTCGCGGACGGCGACCGCCAGCCGGTCCGTCTCGACCGCGAGACGCTCCCGGCCCTCGGGGGCGAGAGCGAAGACGCGCCGCGCCCGGCCGTCCACCACCTCTTCCTGCACAACGGTGATGAGCCCCTCCGCGACGAGCCGGTCCAGCGCTCCGTAGAGCGCCCCGGTGCGGGGGGTGACCCGGCCGTCCGTGATCCCCTTGATCTCCTGCGCGACCGCGTACCCGTGCCGGGGTGCGTCCGCGAGGGCTGTCAGCACCAGCAGTGCGAGTTCCTGCATCGCCCGATCGCTCATCCGGCCAGAATATTCGCTGGGGCGGTCCCACAGGTGCCGTCCGGGGACGGCCCTCCCCGGACCGGCCGCCCCACGGCCGCGGCCCCCGCGCTTGCCCCCCCCGGCCCGCCTCGGGGGTCACCCCCGGACAGGCCGCCCGCCGGCGACCGGAGGCACACCGCTCTCAGCCCGGCCGGCGACCCGGGGCACACCACCTCCAGCCCTTCCGGGCGGGCCCAGGCACACCACCTTGCGCAGAACAACTTGCAGCGGGGCGTCATTGAGACGTTCATTCAGGAGTCGCCCATTCTCGACCGCCTGCCGCTGATCAGCTTTGAAGGATCAGCCTTTGCCTACAATGAGGAATCCGCACTCCCCGGGGTATCGTTCCGGTCAGTGAATGAGGCGTACCCGGAGAGCACGGGTACGGTGAACCAGCGCATCGAGACGCTTGCGATTCTGGGCGGAGATGCCGACGTTGACCGCTTCATGGTCAAGACACGCGGAAACCTCAATGATCAGCGCGCTATTCAGACAGTGATGAAGATCAAGGCCGCTTCTATTCATTTCTCGGACCAGTTCTTCAACGGCGACACCGCAGTGAACCCGAAGGGGTTCGACGGGCTGCGGAAGCGGCTCATCGGGCGACAGGTCATCGACGCGGAGGGAGTCGGACCCATCGCGAATGGCACGAGTTCTTTGACGCGCTGGACAGGCTGGCCGCTTCCGTGCACGGGAATTGATGGCTCGAACGGTGTGCTCTACATGAACGGCGAGCTTATCGCGCGGATTCGATCCGGGTTCCGCCGACTGGGCGGCAGTGAACTCCTCATGAGCGAGATCCTGGGCAAGCGTACGACCCTTTGGAACGGTATTCCACTGCTGGACGCCGGCCAGAAGTTGGACGGTACGGATGTCCTGCCACTCACCGCAGGGACCGGCGGAAAGAAAACAGGGGAACATCTACGCGGTGCGCTTCGGCAAGTCCGAAGCCGACTCGGCAATCTGCGGACTGACCAACGGCGGAATACAGGCGACTGATCTCGGAGAGGCGCACGACAAGCCGGTTTATCGGACCCGTGTCGAGTTCTACTACGGTATCGCAATGTTCGGCGGAAAGGGTGCCGCGCGCCTCATGAACGTACTGAACGGCCGACAAAGGATCACAGAGCCCCCACACCCGTCACCCCCACAGGGCGACGAGCGTGGGGGCTTCGCTGTGTCCGGGCAGAGAATGTGACACGCGGCTAGAACCCGCCGCTCACCAGGACTTTTACGGTTGCGTCCTCTCAGAGTTGATCGAGCGTGCCGTCGCTTGTGCAGACGGCGTACCTTGGTGGTAGTGCATCAACCAAGCTGCTAGGAAGGGAACATGTCGCTCGAACTTGGAAAGAACGTCAGGAAGTACAGGCGCATGGCGGGGCTTACGCAAGAAGCGTTGGCCTTTGCGGCAGGGCTCGCGCCGTCGACGGTTGCCAAACTCGAACAGGGCGGGAGTGTCCGGATCGAAACGCTGCACATGCTGGCTCGCGCACTGCATATCAGGACTTCGCAACTCATGGCATCCGATACTCCAAAGCCTGTTCACGACGAGGACCCGAATCGAGTAGGTCTGGCGGACCTGCGGAACGCGTTGACCCCGCCTATCGGAATCACGAATTCGAGTAGTGATCGAATTGGGGAGTCACCGAACATTTCGGCCTTGCTCGGTGTTGCACGCACGGGTTCAGCAGCATACGACGCCGATAAATTCAGCTCTGTCGCAACTGCCTTGCCACAGATCATCCGGGACGCCGATTCTGCGGTCTCTTATTTTGATCACGGAAATGAGCATGAAGCCGCGTTGCAGATGCGTGCGGAAGCGTATTTGCTCGGAGGGCGTTACCTCACTCAAGTTCGACAGTATGACCTTGCTTATCATGCGCTCGCCGGGGCAATTCGAGACGCGCAGATGGTGCGAGACACGAATACCGCCGCCTACGCAGTTGTGATCATGTCCTGGCTATTGCTTCGCCAAGGGCGTTTCGATGATGCGGAGAGGGTTGCCGTCGAAACGGCGGACCACATTGAGCCACGAATTTCAAAAGCTGCTCCGGAGCATCTGGCCGTTTGGGGGTGGCTTTCGCTTCAAACCGCCGCAGCGGCAGTGAGGAACAATAGAGAGGATCATGCGGAAGAGGCTCGCCGGATTGCAGCATCGGCGGCTTCCGCACTCGGCTCCAAGTCAGCGAATGCACGGCACCGGTATGGGCGATTTGATGTCAAGGTGGTGGCAATGAAGAGGCTGGAGGATGAGCTGATCAAAGAAGACGGGGATCTGTATCGAATTATCGAGGACTCTTCGGGACGTGCCCCTCTTTCTGATAGCTCCATGAAGCTGCTAGGAGTTCCGGAGACGGACAAGGAGTGGAACCGGCATCGTCTGACAGTAGCGACAGCGCACGCCAAGGTTGGAAACTATGAAGACGCCATGGAGCGGCTGAATTCAATCGAGTATGTAAATTCTGAATGGCTTCAGCATCAGCGGGGTGCAACTGATGTAATGGAGTCTATTGCGCATAAACGCAAGAGGACGCTTACGACCGAAATGCGCCGCATGATGAAACTTCTTGGGGTCGCTGCCTGAAAGTAATTCGCTACGTAGTAGTTCTGAGTACTGCCCGTTGCGGATGGGGCGCGGGGGAGCAGCTTCGCCCCGGCAGGGATCAAACTGCTGCGGCGCACTCGTGAGGTGAACGCTCCATATCCATACGGTCACGGGGAAGGTGTCGACGGGTTCGGGGTCTCAGTGGCTCTACAGGCCCCAGCGCCACGGCACGTCGCAGTTCGACTCACCGTGGGAAGGGAAGGGCGATGACGTTAGTCGCTGAACCTCCGGTCAAGCCGTTCGCCGGGATCAACACGCTTGAGCTGGAGATCACGGGCAAGTGCCAACTCACCTGCTCGCACTGCCTGTCCGTGTCGAGTCCGCAAGCGACGCACGGCAGCATGACCCCCGCTGACTGGCGGGAGGTGATCACGGATGCCGCAGCACTCGGCATTCCCCGCGTGCAGCTCATCGGGGGCGAACCGACCGTTCACCCGCAGTGGCGCGGGTTCACCGATCACGCTCTCTCGCACGGGCTCGGCGTGCAGGTCTATTCGAACCTCTTCCATGTCGCGTGGTCCTGGTGGGAGATGTTCGAGCGGGACGGGGTGACTCTGGCGACCAGCTACTACAGCGATCACGCCGCCGAACACGACGGGGTCACCGGCAAGCCGGGTAGCTACCACCGGACCCGCGCCAACATCGAGGAAGCGATCCGGCGTGAGATCCCGCTGTACGTCGGCATCGTGGACGTACTCGATGGGCAGCGCGTCGCCGAAGCGCGTGCCGAGCTGGAGTCCATGGGAGTACGGCAGATCAACACGGACCGGGTGCGTGCGGTGGGTCGCGCCATGCTGCCCGGAACGAAGCCGACGCTCAACGAGATGTGCGGCCGGTGCACCCGTGGACGTGCTGCCGTACTTCCTGATGGGAGTCTCACGGGGTGCGTGCTCTCCCGTGACTTCCCGGCGGGCAATGTGCGGACGACGCGGCTGCGCGATCTGCTCAGCGGCAAGGAGTGGGCCCAGCTGTCCGCGAGCATCCCGCCGCCGCGTGCCGCGTGCACCCCGGACGACTCGAACGACTGCGACCCTGCCAACACCGAAGCCTGTGACCCCGCTTACGACTAGGAAGGCTCGCGGCATGGAGTGGCAGCACCACGCAGAACACCTTGCCCAACTGGTGACCGACCCGGACTCGCGATGGCTCGCCTCAGTCGCCTCCGTGCCCCGGCACGAACTGGTGCCCCGCTGGTGGGAACGGAACGACCAGGGCGGCTGGTCGCTGCGGATCGGCGCGGACAATCCGGATGCGTGGATCAAGGCAGCCTACTCCGACCGGTCCCTGATCACCCGGGTTGGCGATTCACACGCCGATCACGCCAAGCCGGACGATCGGCCGGAGGGAAGCCCCACGTCGTCGGCCACCCTGCCGAGTCTCATCGTGTCGATGCTCCGACACGGCAGACTCGGTCCCGGACTGGACCTGCTCGACCTCGGCACCGGAGCCGGCGGGCTCACCGCGTACGCGGCCTGTCGGATCGGTGCCCAGCACGTGACCAGTCTGGATGTGGACCCGTACCTGACCAGTGCGGCAGCCGACCGGCTCGCGCCCATGGGGCTCCGGCCACGGTTCTTCGCCATGGACGCCACAGAGAAGATTCCGGGAACGTACGACCGCATCATCGCCACGGTGGGAATGCCGCCCGGTCCGGGACTCCGGCCCGTCCTCGGCGCACTGCGCAACGGTGGGCGGCTGGTCACCACGGTCGCCCGGACCACCATGATTCTCACCGGGTGGAAGCAGGCAAACGGCGATGTGATCGGAAGGATCGAGCGGGACTGGGCCGGGTTCATGCTCACCCGATCGGGAAGCGACTACCCGCCGCCCCTTGCCGAACTGTTCGCCCAAGCCCGCGAGGCGGACGGAGAGGAGGTCACCACGGGCCGGTACCCGGTGGTGAACGTGGCCGACGCATGGGAAGTCCGGTCCATGCTGGAAGTCCGTGCCCCGGGCGTCGAACTCGGCTACTGGACCCACGGCCGTACGCGCACGGCCTACCTGATCCATCCGGACGGGTCATGGGCACGGGCGTCCGGCGAATGGACCGCCCCGCCCACCGTTCACCAGGGCGGCCCGCAGCGGCTGTGGGACACGGTCGAGAGCATCCGTACGCGAATGCTCTCCGAGGGCGGATTGCCTCTGTACGGGGCGGACGCACGCGTGACACCGGACGGTGTCATCCACTTGTCCCGTGGCCGGTGGAAAGCCGCCCTCGGCGCACCCTAGGGGCCGGAAGGCCCGCCCTCTCACAGGTCTCCGGTCGGCGGGCGGGCTACCCGTCGCCCTGGTCGGACCCGGCGGAGCGGACAAAGGTCCCCATGTTCGGGACGGTCGTGATCATGCCGGACTCGCGTAGCGCCTTCGTCGCCTTGCGCACGGTGTCCCGGTTCATGCCGAACTCCCCGGACAACCGGACCTCCGAGAGCTGGAAACGCTCCGGATACTCCCCTCGCTCGATGCGACGGGTGATCTCGTCTGCGATCTGCTGCCACTTCGGGCGCATCGGGTCGAACTCCACACCTTGACGCTACCGAGGGAGGAACCATGACGCACATTCATCCCGCGCCACCCCCGGGTTGGCTCGGGGCAGCCCCGGTGCGAGGTCCGCCCGCGAACAACGGACCCGCCCGCGACGCACAGGCCCGGACACCCGAGCAAACCCAGCCCCGCCGGCGATTGAGGCGACACGGGACTCAGGGCAAGGATCACCCGCACCGCCGGCCCCCCGGGCAACCCCACCCCACCCCCAAGAAAACCTCCCCCGCAAACCCTGAACCCTTCCCGCACCCCCCTCGTGTTCAGGGCAGTTGCACACCAGCGCGAGCCACCCCTCGCCGCAACACCACATCCCCGCCCCGGCGGCCGGCGGCCTCCTCCCCCGCCGCCGGGGCGGCACCAGCCAGTACCAATCCACGGGGACAACAGGAGTTGCCATGCGTAACGTGCGGACCGCCGGTCTCATCGCATCCGCCACAGCGGTCATCATGCTGACGGCCGCCTGCGGAGGCGCCAAGGAGGACAAGGGCCAGGCCGCGAACGCCGCCGCCCCCGCCACCCCCGCGGCCGCCCCCGCCCAGGCGGACGGGGCGAAGCCGGTCGTGGCGGGCAGGCTCAGCATCTGGAAGACCTCGGCCATCGGGCCCGTCGTCACGGACAGCGCCGGCTTCACGCTCTACCGCTTCGACAACGACACCGCCCAGCCGCCCAAGTCCACCTGCGAGGGCGACTGCGCGAAAGCCTGGCCCCCGGTCCTCGCCAAGGACGCCCAAGCGGCGGCCGGCATGGACCCCTCCCTGGTCGGCAAGGTCGCCAGGGCCGACGGCAGTGAACAGCTCACACTCGCGGGCTGGCCCCTGTACCGCTTCGCGAAGGACACCGCGCCGAGGCAGACAGGCGGCCAGGGCGTCGGCGGCACCTGGTTCGCCGCCGCCCCGGACGGGAAGAAGGCGGCCCCCGCCGCCCCCGCCCCCGAGGCCGCCGCGTCCGAGGCCGGGGGCGGCGGCGGCGGCGACACCGCCGCGTCCCTCCCGCCGCTCTCCACCCGGGACGACGCCGGGCTCGGCAGGATCGTCCGGGACGCCAAGGGCCGCACCCTCTACCGCTTCATCAAGGACACCGACTGGCCGATGAAGTCCAACTGCGTCGGCGCCTGCCTGGACACCTGGAAGCCCGCGAAGATGCTGGACAAGGCGGCCGTCAAGGCCGTGGAGGGCATCGACCCGAAGCTGGTGATCAACTACAAGCGCCCCGACAACGGCACCGATCAGCTCACCCTGGACTGCTGGCCGCTGTACTGGTTCACCGGTGACCAGAAGCCCGGTGACACCAACGGCCAGGGTGTCGGCGGCACCTGGTTCGCGGTGAAGGCGGACGGCACTCTCGCCAAGTAACCCCGGCGGAGCACTCGGGCGGCCCCTGTACCCACGGGGGCCGCCCTCGCGTTTGCCCGCGGCGCCGGCGCGCGGCCCCGGCCCCGGCCTCCCCTGTTTCGTTTTTCGCCAACTCGCACCGATCAGGCTGAACAGAACCGTCTGTACCGGTTTACCCTTGACAGTTTTATAGGTCTACACCAAGCTTCGTGTGTGCTCTTCGAGTCAACTCCAGCTCCATCGACGGCACTTCACCGTAATTCAGGGCGGCGGAGTGGGAGCGGCGGAGAAGGCCCAGGTCGCACGCCACCGGGGGATCGGTTCTGATGACTGCTTGAAAGAAACAGACTGGGGAATCTGCTGTGATCTTTCATGTACTCGGCCCGCTCCATGTCGCCGTGAAGGGGACTTCGGTCCCCGTTGGGGGACGGCGCTCACAGATAATTCTGGCCATTCTCGCTCTGGAGGCCAATTGGGCGGTCCCGCTCGATCGGCTGGTGGACGCGGTGTGGGGTTCCTCGCCCCCCGCGAGCGCGAGAACGCAGATACGCATCTGCGTGTCGGCGCTGAGACGGGCCTTCACCGAGGCCGGGGCACCCGGCCTGATAGAGACCCATCCGTCCGGGTACCGGCTGCGGCTGGCCCCGGGCGAACTCGATTCGGATGTCTTCGACACGGAAGTGGCGCGGGCACGGACGCTGGCGGCCGAAGGGCTGGCGGCGGAGGCGGTGACGGAGCTGGGGCGGGCGCTCGGGCTCTGGGCGGGGCCTGCCCTGGCGGGGCTCGACTGCCCGGCGGTGGAGTCGGGGGCGCGGCGGCTGGAGGAGGGACGGCTGCGGGCGATCGAGGAGCGGGTCCGGCTCGAACTGGGCCTCGGGCGCCATGAGGACCTGGTGGGCGAGCTGGCCGAGCTGGTCCGCGAGCACCCCTTCCGCGAGCATCTGCACGCACAGCTGATGCTCGCGCTCTACCGCTCGGGCCGCACGGCCGAGGCACTGGCCGTCTACCGCAAGGTGCGCTCGGATCTCGCCGAGGAGCTGGGCGTGGACCCGGGGACCGAATTACGCGCCCTGGAACAGACCATCCTGCGGGGCGCGGGCTCCCCCGACCGCCCCGACGGCCGCCACCCGACCCCCCGGCGCCCCCTGACCGGCTCCACCCGCACCTCCCGGTATCCGTCCTCCCGGTCTCCGGAGAGCCGGTCGGCCGGCCGGGTGCGGTAATCACCCCGGCGGTACGGGGGCGAGCGGATTTCCGCCCGCCCCCGTACCGCCTTTCGCACGGCGGCTCACCCGCGCATATCCCGGTCACCCCAACTCGCCTTTTCACAGGCCGATTTGCCCCCGCTCCCTGCGCGCTCCCCGTGCGCTCCGTGCGCTCCCGGGCGAACCTCACCCTCTGGGGGCACCCGTCCCCCTCGACTGCGGCATACCCACCGTTCCGTCCCCTTGGAGGAGGATAAAAAGGTCCGATACACCCCCTATCACCCACCCGCCACGGAACAGCAAATACGGAATTATCCATTCCGATCTTCACGCGCTTATCACCTTGTGATGATCGAACTCGTGGGCTAACTTCGCCTCCGTTGACATGATCAAGACCAGCGGATTCGGGGAGGCCGGCAGTGCGGTCGAAAACATGGGGCGGACGGAGAGAACGCCGGGGGAAGGCTCTCGTCAAACCGAGTTCCCTTCTTGTCGCGTCTCTCATAGCGGTGTCCTCCAGTGTGGTGCTGGCGACCCCGGCACAGGCGTACAAGCATTTGTGCGGCAAGTTCTACGGTGTTGGTGAAGGTGGAGCCATCTCCTATCGCTACTACAGCATCACCTCCACCTATCAGAAGGCTTTCGGTGACGCCCAGGGCAGATGGGACTCCACGTCACCGAACTCTCCCGGCCACTTCAGCAAGCAGCAGAACAACGGCGACCCCATGGTCGAGGTGCGGGACGGCTCCTACACCTGGGACGCGTGGGCCACGGCCTCCAACCAGGGATGCCTCTTCGGCAACTGGGCGTACAACGAGACGTATGTGAAGTTCAACTCCCGCACCATGGCGGGTCTCACCGCCCGCGAGAAGAAGATTGTGGCCACGCACGAAATCGGTCACACCTACGGTCTTGATCACGTCTCAACCGCTTGCACCGGCGCGGGCCCTGCGGTAATGAGGCAGGGCGAAGGCAAGTTCAGGTGTGGCAGCGACGGCCCGTGGTCGGACGACATCAAGGGCGTCAGAGCGAAGTACACACCCGGTTAAAAATGTCGCACGCATCAGAATCAGAGGGATGGTACTAGTGAAGAAGACTGCGGCTCTGGCAGCCCTCATGGTTGCGACATCGCTGAGCCTGACTTCCTGCTCCGGGGGGAGCACCGGGGAATCGCCGCACAATATCGAAGCCGATTACGCGACCTATGACACCATCGCGAGTCTCACACAAGCCGCGGAGGGCGCCTTCCAGGTGAAGGTGGGGCAGGTCGTCGGCAGGGAGTGCGACGACGGCGGCGACGCCAAGGGGCACGGCGGGGAACCCACCGATTCACCGGAGGAAGGCCCCGAGGACGACCCGAGCCCCACCGCGGGCACCGGCACTCCGGGAACTCCGCCGGCGGGGATCGAGGGTGGCGACTCCCCGTATGCCAATTGTCTGCCCATGGTCTTCCACAAGGCGACCATCGAAAGCGTCATTCTCCAGCCGAACCCGGTCGCCCGCGGCACCAAACCAGTCCCTCTCGGTGAATTGATCATCGGAAACGTGGACACGGAAGCGGTGCAGATGGAAGGCGCGTCCCCGATCGTCCCCGGCAGCTACATGGTCGTCTACGCGGACAAGCTGACCAATACCGAGCACCCGGGCATCAATGTGGTGAGCGGCGATCTGTGGATGCCGGTCGGCGGGGACCAGGGGCTCCTCGACGTGGCCGCCGGAGGTGCGGTGAAGGCGAGGGCGGCCTCGATCAAGTCCTTGACGGACTCCAGCCCGGCGCAACGGAGCGGCCGGTTCACCACCAGCATCGACGCGCTCAAGAAGGTCGCCGAGGCCAAGTCCTGAGGTGGCCGGCGGGGGCGGCGGGAAGAACGGACCCCCGCCCCCGTACGGCCCTCCCCTCCTGCCCGCTCAGGCCGAGTGGCGCCACCAGAACGACCCCGGGTGGTAGTGCTTCGTCACCCCCAGACGGCGCCACAGCGGTTCGAGGAGGCGGCGCAGTTCCGGGTCGGTGTGGATGAAGGCGTTGGGGAGTTCGACGTCGAAGCGCTGCGGGGCCGCCGTCAGGAGGGCCGCCAGGAGGTACTGCTCCGAGTAGTGGCGCCAGCGCCAGGACTCCGGGTAGTCGGCGGGGAGCATGATGTCGTGGACATGGACCAGGACCCCCGGCTTCAGGCGCGGGAGCAGCTCGAAGAAGAAGACCATCACATCGGAGCCCATGTGCAGCCGGTGCGAGCCGTCCAGGAAGAGGATGTCCCCGGCCTCCAGCTCCTCGAAGACGGCGAGGTCGGCGTTCTGGAGCGGGACCCGGTCGACGCGGTCGCAGAGGTGGTCGATGCCGGCGCGGGGCTCGGGGTCGATGGAGATGATCCTTGTGGCGAGGCCCAGGTCGTCGATGGCCCTGCGGGCGAACTTGGTGGAGTTCCCCGAGCCGATCTCCAGATAGCGGGCCGGGCGCTCGGACGCCAGGAAGCCGTAGAGGGAGAGCGCGTCCAGCGGCGGCAGCCAGGTGTTGGCCCAGTAGGCGGTGGCGCCCTTCTCCACGCCGTGGAGCGGGATGCGGGCGAGCCGGTCGCCCAGTTCGAGGAAGCCGCGCAGCCGGTCGGCGTACCGCTCGCGGTTCTTCTCCAGCAGATCGCGCACATCGCCGAGTTCGGCGCGCGGCTCGGGTGTCACCACATGGTCCATGAACACCGGCTTCGCCAGCCCGAAGGCCCACATCACCATCCCGAACGCGGTCGGCCTGCTCTCCAGCCGGTCCAGCGCCCGGCGCAGCACCGGCACCCGCTCCAGCAGGGTCGGGGACGGCTCGTGCGAGGAGGGGGAGGTGAGGGCGGAGGAGGTGACATGGGCATAGGACTGCTTGGGCTGCTTGGGCTGCTTGGACTGCTTGGGCTGCTTGGGCTGCTTGGGCTGCTTGGGCTGCTTGGGCACGACGGTCTTCCTTTCCACAAGCGCGGTCAGAGGGAGAGCCGGAGATCCTGCATACGGTGCTCGGAAATGCCGTCCGTGCCCCGGAAGTCATAGCGGTGGACACGGACCGGACCGGTGGTGAACGTCCAGTCCAGACGCCACAGCGGATACGCGCGGCGCAGCGCCGCGCTCCCCGCGAAGTCCGCCCGCGCCGGGAACTTCCAGCTCAGCGGCGCGAAGTCGGTATTGGCCCGCAGCGCGTCGGAGGCCCGGGCGCGGACACCGTCCAACTCCCGCATGGCGGCGGTGGCGTTGAAGTCACCGCTGACCAGCACGGGATACGGATTGCGGTCCATGTCCCGCTCCAGGCCACGGAACTCCTCCTGCCGCCAGGCGAACTTTCGCTGGAGGTACGCGTCGACGTCGGTACCGGAGAACGGATCGAGGTCGAGCGCGAGCTGCACGGTGATGTGGACGTTGTAGACGCTCAAGATCCGTTCCCCGATCCGCAGATCGGTACGCATGACCTTGTCCCGGAGAAAGACCCGTTCGAAGGAGGCTCCCGGGTCGGCGGCCAGTGCCTTCCCCGGGCCGACCGGCGGCCGGGCGACGATCGGGAAGCGGGAGACGGTGAGCAGCTCGCCGCGCCGGGCGATGTGGTGGCCGGGGAACTCCTCGCGCAGCCGCTCGTCGTCGTCCAGCCGGACATATCCCTTCTCGCCGAACCCGGGCTTCCACCGCACGTGCTCTTGGAGCAGATACACATCCGCGCGCTGCCGGTGCAGCAGGGCGTAGAGCCGGTCCACCCCGGCCGACTGGCCCCAGTACTGGGTGTTCAGCGAGACCACATGGAGCGCGCCGGGCGGGACCGGCCGCTGGTCGCGCCAGAGGGCCGGCCAGTTGAGGCCCGATCCGGTGGTGAGGGCGAGCAGCAGCGCGGCGGCGGCGGTCCCCGCCACCCAGGGCCGCCGTCCGCCGCAGGCCGCCGCGCCGGCGATCAGCAGCACCGCCGGCACGGCGACCAGCAGGAGCGGCGGGGTGCCGTCCAGCGGGATGGCCCAGTGCCATCGGCCGCTGAGCAGCCACCGGGCCGTGGCGTACAGCAGCCAGAGCGCGGAGACGACGGCGAGCACCCTCCCGTACCAGAGCCGGAGCGCACGGGCGATCCGCCGGGGCCGTGAGGTCATGGGGCGCCCGCCGGGACCCGGTCGTACAGGTGCCGGAACCGCCCGCTGGCGGCGTACTGCGCGAGCCCCGCCGCCAGGCCCGCCACCACCACCGTGTTCACCAGCAGATGGGCCAGGGTGAACCAGAGCAGGAAGGGGGTGCCGCGCTCCCGGTGGACGAAGCGGTACTGGCCGAGGTCCGCCAGGACGAACCCGGCGAGCGCGAAAACGCAGACCAGCGCCGCCGGCGGCCACCACAGGGCGGGCGGCAGGGCGGCCACGCTCAGCGCGGCGAGCACCGAGGCGACGGCCCGGCCGCCGGTCTCCATCCCCTGCATGGCCCGGCCCCGGCCCAGATAGAACGGAACCCGGAGCCGGCTGCGGACGAAGGCCTTCCGCAGCAGTGGGCGCATCCTGCTCTCGTCGGAGAGCCGGCCCCGGACACGGGAGGTCAGCAGCATCGGACGGCGGGCGGCGAGCCGCTCGGCATGGTCGATCTCCTCGGTCTGCCGCAGCTCCGGATTGAACCGGCCCGCCTCCTCGAAGGCGGTGCGGCGAACCGCGCCCAGGGCGTAGAAACCGCCGCTGACCAGCCCTTCGGCGCTCTTGCGCCAGTAGTGGTACTGAAGGATGCGGTACTGGCCGACGAGGGTCTCGGCGAAGAGCGGCTCCTTGTCGGGAATGCCGAACACCGCGCCGTACGAGGGGTTCTCGGCGAAGACGGCCACCGCCTCGGCGACCGCGTCGGGGTGGAGGGCGAGATCGGCGTCCAGGAAAAAGACGATCTCGCCGTGCGAGTGGTGCACGCCGAGGTTGCGGGCGGCTCCCGGGCCGCCGTTGCGCTCGGCGCGGATCAGGGTGACGGGGTGGGCGGCGGCCAGTTCGGCGGAGCCGTCGGTGCTGGCGTCGTCCACCACGACCACTTCGAGCGGGGTGTGGGACTGGGCGGCGAGGGAGCGCAGACAGAGGTCGATGCTCCGGCGGTCGTTGTGGAGGGGGACGACCACCGAGACAAGAGGTGAAGGCGGGGGCGGGGGCGGGGTCATGTTCCGTTCCGTCCTCGGGGGGTTCGGAGGGTCAGAAGGTGTGGCAGAGGAGCAGCAGGGCCGCCCAGAGCGCGGAGTTGGTGAGCATCACCCGGTCCAGGAGCAGGGTCCGTACCGGGTCGCCGCCCTCGCTGTGCACGATCACGATCTGGAGATAGCGGAAGAGGGCGAAGAGCGCGCAGGGCGCGGTGAGCAGCGCGCCCGCCGGGAACCCCGACTCGGCGCGGAGGTAGAGCAGATAGCCGACCATGGTCAGCGCCGAGCAGAGGACGAGGACGAGGTCCAGGAACTGGGCCGAGTACCCGGCGAGCGCGGGGCGGTGGCCGGTGCCGGAGACGCCCAGCTCATGGCGGCGCTTGCCGAGGATCAGCAGCAGACAGAGGGTGAGGACGGTGAGGACCAGCCAGTTCGCGACCGGGCGGCCGGTGGCGGCGTACCCGCCGAGGAGCCGCAGGACGAAGCCGGTGGCGACGGTGAAGACATCGAGCAGCGGGAGGTGTTTGAGCTTCCAGCTGTACGCGGCGTTCACGGCGAGGTAGACCAGCATCGGCCAGGCCCTCGCCGGTCCGAGGGCGGTCAGACACGCGCCGAGGAGCGCGGCGAGCACCCCGCCCAGGGCGACGGCGGAGCGGATGCCCATCCGGCCGGAGGGGAGGGGGCGCAGTCGTTTGAGGGGGTGGAGGCGGTCGCGTTCGACATCGGCGATGTCGTTGACGACATAGACGAGCGAGGAGGCCAGGACGAAGGCCGCCATCGCCAGCGCCACCCGGCCCGCCGTGTGCCAGGCGCCCGCCGCGCCGATGAGGGGCAGGGGCACGACGAGAAGGTTCTTGGGCCACTGGCCGGGGCGGAGAAGAGCGAGGGGGGCGGGGAGCCGGCCGCGCGGGCGGGGGGTGGGGGTGCCGGGGGCGGGCCCGGTCGCGGGCCCGGGTCCTGGTCCTGGTCCTGGTCCTGGTCCTGGTCCTGGTCCTGGTCCTGGTCTGGTTGCAGTCGCGGCCCCTGTCGTGGTCGCGGGTCCTGTCGCGGCACCGGTCTCACCGGGCGGCCCGGGTGGGGGCGCGTCGCCCGGGGCCGGGGGGTCGGCGGAGAGGCGGCCGGCGGAAGAGGGAGAGGAAGGAGAAGGGGAAGGGGAAGGGGAAGGGGAAGGGGCGGGGAAAGAGGGAGGAGGAGTGGGAGTGGGTCTCGGAGCGGGTTCCGTCTCGCCGCCCAGGAGTGTCATCGCCCGGCCCCCTCAGAAGAAGATCTTCGCGGCGGACAGCAGGCCCTGGCTCCATGGGTCCCGGCTGGTCCGGCCGGTGGGGGTGGTGGCGGGGCGGTCGTGGCGGGCCCCGCGCCACCACGCGTAGGTGCGCAGGATGGCGTCCTCGTTGGAGAGCTTCGGGGTGAAGCCGAGGCGGTCGGCGGCCTTGTCGATGGAGACGTACGAGTCGTCCATCAGCTTGTGCAGCAGCCTCCCGTACACCGGGGAGAGCCTGGCCCGCTGGAGCCCCGCGAGGACGGTGAGCGCGGGCCGGGCGGGCAGCCCGATGACGCGCTTGCCGTGTCCGGCCGCGTCCAGGACCGCCTGGAAGTCCTCGCGCAGGGTGCGGAACTCGGCCGCCGCCAGGTTGTAGGTGTCATTGGCGACCGCGTCGGGCGCGGTGAGCACGGTCACCACGGCGTCGACCAGGTCATCGATGCCGAACATCTGTATCCGTACATCGCCCTTCCCCAGGACGGGGAAGTTCCGGCCCTCCTCCGCCCACTCGAACAGCATGGCGAAGAGCCCCATCCGGCCCGGGCCCACGAAGGTCTTGGGGCGGAGGATCGGCAGACACATCCCCTCCGCGCGGTACCGCTCGGCGATCTCCTCGGCGTCGGCCTTGGCGCGGCTGTAGGTGTCCACGGGCTCGCGCGGGTGGTCCTCCGGGGTCGGGACCCGCTTCGGCAGCCCGTAGACGGCGGTGGAGGAGACATGGACGACGCGCGGGGTGCGGGCGGCGTGCGCGGCGGCGAGGACGTTCGCGGTGCCGCCGGTGATGATCGAGCGGATCTCGTCGTCGGGGTAGCTGGGAAGCGCCGCCGCCGCGTGCACCAGGGCGGTGGCGCCGTCCAGGGCGCGGTCCATGAGGGCCCGGTCGCGGATGTCCCCGGTGAACTCCACCCCGGGCGCGGGGCGCAGATCCACGCCCCGGACATGGTGGCCGTCGGCGGTGAGCCGTTCGGCGAGCCGGGAGCCGAGCATGCCGGCGGCGCCGGTGATCGTGATCACCACTGGGAGCCCACCTTCTGCCGCACGAAACGGGTCACCAGCCGGGTCAGACCCTGGCCCAGCACCTCGCCGAGCGCGTCCACGGCGCGCTCCACATCGGCGGGGTCGGTGACGAGCGAGGGGCCGAGGATCAGCGGGGAGCGGCCGTTGAGGGTGTAGTAGGTGTAGATGTCGTGGTCCTGGTAGAGGGCGTTGACCACCGCGCAGGTGACGAGCTTGGTCTTGAAGAGGGGGTCGCGGGCGAGTCCGCCGGGGGCCAGCTTCGCCACCAGGTCGAGGATTCTCGGGCCGCCGTCGATGAAGACCCCCCAGAGCGCGCCGGCCCCCGCGACGGAGCCGATGGCACCGGGGTGCTCCTTGGCGAGGCGGGCGAGACCCGGTTCCAGTACGGCGCCGAGGGCGCGGGCGCGGGCCGGGTAGTCGTCCTCGATGGCGATGTTGACCGCCTCCAGGGCGGTCGCGCACTCCTCGCCGAAGCCGTAGTAGGTGGTGGAGGTGGACTGGAGCAGGGCGTCGCCGAGATGGTCGTACGCCCGGCGGAGCACCGGCTCGCGGGCGACGAAGGCGGAGATGGAGGACTTGCCGCCGCCGAAGGACTTGGAGGTGGTGAGGACATCCGGGACCAGGCCCTCGTACCGCATGAAGTGGAAGAGGGTGCCGGTCTTGCCCCAGCCGCTGTAGATCTCGTCGAAGATCAGCACGATGTCGTGGCGGGTGCACAGCTCGCGCAGGCCGCGCAGGAACTCCTCCGAGCACTGCTCGACGGTGGAGGCGCTGAAGGGCTCGATCAGGATCGCGTACACATCGCCGGGGGCCGCCGCCACCGCGGCGCGTACCGAGGCGAGGTCGTTGTACCGGAAGGTGCCGATGCCGGGGATGGTGGGGAAGGCGAACTGGCTCTGGCCGGTGAGCCCGCCGGAGCCGAGGAGCTTCCCGTGGAAGGCGCGGTCCGCGCGGAGGACGGTGCCGCGCCGGCCCCGGTGGTACTTGTACGCCAGTTTCACCGCCCCTTCGACGGCCTCGGCGCCCGAGTTCGGGAGGAAGGACATCGACAGATCGCCCGGGAGGACCTCGGCGAGGTTGTGGCTGAGGGCGGCGAGATAGGGCGAGAAATAGGTTTTGTGCACCTCCATCCGCAGGTCGCGGGCGAAGCGCCGGCGGGCGGCGAGGATACGGGGGTGGTTGTGGCCGTGGTTGAGCACGCCGACCCCGCCGGTGAGGTCGAGGACGCGGCGGCCGTCGGTGAGGGTGAGATGGGCTCCCTCGGCGGAGGCGACCAGCTCGCGGCCGAAGCCGAAGGAGGTCATCAGGGAGACCTGGCTCTTGTTGACATGGCGGCGGTAGAGGGAGTGGACCTCGTCGATGTCGAGGCGTTCGGCTTCGTCAAGGGTGTACACGGGTGGCCTCTCCGGTTCTCTCGGTCGGGTCGGGGGACGGGGGTGGGGGCGCGGGCGCGGGTGCGGGCTCCGGGGGGCGGCGCAGCCGGGACCAGAGGACGACCACGGCCGCGCTGCCCAGCTCCGTCACCACACAGACCACCCGGCTGGCGATGGCGGCGGCCGCGGCGGCGCCCGGGGAGAGCACGGCTGACAGGGCGGCGGTGATGGTCAGCTCCCGTACGCCCCAGCCGTCCGGGACGATCAGGGCCAGGCTGCTGACGACCGCCGCCAGGGCGAACGCGCCGACCGCCGACCGCAGCCCCGCCCACGGCGGGGCGTCCAGGGCCAGCACCAGGAACCACAGATGCAGCCCCGAGATCAGCCAGGAGGCGAGGGCCAGCAGGATCGCCCGCCGGACCGCGCGGTCGGGCGGCGCCTCGACCGTCTGCCGGAACAGCCGCAGCAGGGCGGTGACCGGGCGGGTGGCGAGGGCGGGGCGGACCACGCAGGCCAGGAAGCAGAGCGCGGGCAGGGCAGGCCAGGCCCAGTGCCCCGGGAGCGCGCCGGGGGCGGCGAGCAGACCGATGCCCGCGCCGGTCAGCACGGTCAGGGCCAGGGTCAGCACATAGGCGGAGGCCATCCGGGCGCCGGGGACACCGGCCGCCCGGCCCTGGGTGACATGGGTGACCAGCCCCCAGATCCGGCCCGGGAGGTACTTGCCGAGCTGGCCCAGGAAGAAGATGCGGGCGGCGGTCAGACCCCGGACGCGGTGCTCGCCGGGGACCAGGGCCTGCCAGGAGTGCACCGCGAGCAGCAGCCCGAGCAGATAGGCGGCGAGGGAGGCCGCGAGCAGCGGTACGGCCTCCGCCCGGCCGAAGGCCCGTGCGGCGGCGGCCCCCTCGCCCCGGAGCAGCAGCACCAGTCCGACGAGCGCGGCGGCCACGATCACCGGGGTGAGGACGCGGCGCAGCAGCCGGTACGGGGCGGAGTTCACCGGGAGGTCGTCAGCGCGCGGGCCGCGCCGGTCGCCGCGCCGGTCAGCAGGGCCGCGTGGACCACGAGGTGGATCGCGGCGACGTAGACGGCGAAGGCGGGGCCGCGGTGGCGGGCGGCGAACCGGAGCAGGCCCGCGTTGGCGGCGCAGAAGCCGAGGGCGGCGAGGGCGGGGGCCCAGGGGCGTACCGGGAGCAGGGGGAGGGCCGCCAGACAGAGCGCGGCGGCGGCGACCGACGCGGGGGTGTTGGCGGTGAGGTTCCGCCGGCCGCCCCGGCGGGCCGAGAGCAGCGCGGGGACCAGCAGGAGGGCCCGGCGGTGGGTCTCGGCGAGGAGGGGGAGCAGCCGGTGCTCCTCGTCGTGGTAGGCCACGATCCGGTCGGTGAGAACGATCCGGTAGTGCGGCGCGAGGCGGTCGCTGAAGTCGAGGTCCTCGGAGTCGCGCAGGCTCTCGTCCAGGCCGCCGACACGGTGGAAGACCTCGCGGGGCACGGCCGCCTGGGCCAGGAACGCGGTCTGCACCTCGCCCACGCCGCGCGCCCGCCACCAGTGGGCGTGCAGCACCTTGTAGCGCTCGACGGGGCCGTCGTCGTAGAGCGGGTCGGGGGCGATCACGCCGTGGACGCAGCCGCAGCCGGGGTCGGCGCGGAGGATGTCGAGCGCGGCCGAGACCGAGCCGGGGGTGAGGGCCTCGTCGGAGTCGAGAAAGAAGACGATCTCACCGGTGGCGGCGGCGACCCCGGCGTTCCGGGCCGCCGACACCCCTCGGTTGGGGGTGCGGCGGAGGAGGGTGCAGGGGTAGCGCTCCGCGATGTCGGCCGTGCTGTCGGTGCTTCCGTCGTCCACCACGATGACCTCGTGGAGGGGGGTGGTCTGGGAGTAGACGGAGTCGAGGCAGGCGGGGAGGGTGCGGGCGGAGTTGTGGGCGGGGATGACCACGGAGACGGAGGGCGTCATGGGGGACAGTTGAGTGGGTGTGGGTATCGTGGGGATATCGCGTGATTATCGAGCGGCTATCGCCCCGATATCCCCCGCCACCGGGGCCACCCGGTACTTGCGGCCCCCCGGACCCCCGGACCCCCGGGCCCACCCGGCACTTGAGGGCCCCGGGCCCCGCCCTCGCGCCGGGAACCCCCGGCCCGTCCGGCGGTTGAGGACGGAACCCGCACCCCGGGGCGCCCGAGCGGTGCGTCTCCGGCCGGTCCGGCACTTGAGCACGGAACCCGGGCCGGAGGACAGACACCGGGCGGGAGGAAGGGCCCTGTGCCGGAGGACGAACCCCGGGCCGGAGGACAGACACCGGGCGGGAGGACGAACCCCGGGCCGGAGGACGAACCCCTGCGCCACAGCGGACCCGCACCCCGCGAACCCCGGCCCCCCGGCCCCCTAGGACCGCGGGAGCCGGGAGTCAGGTGCCCGCTGACGTCAGGCGGTCGTGGTGCGCGGGCGACAGATGGAGGGGCAGGGAGGCCATGACCTCCTCCAGCTGAGCCACCCCGCTCACCCCCACAATCGGCAGCACCGCCGGCTCACTCCCCAGCAACCACGCCAGCACCACCTGATTCACCGTCACCCCCAGCTCCTCCGCGACCCCCCGCAGCGCCACCCTCCGCGGCTCCGTCCCCGGGTGGTCGTAGGCCGCCGGGAGCCCCACCTCGTCGCGGGTGTACGCGCCGGAGAGCAGCGCGCTGTAGACCCAGAGCCGCAGATCCCCCTCGGCCCGCGCGTAGTCGAGCAGTTCGGGCGTGACATGCCGGTGCCCGGACGACGGCAGCGGGATGTCGAAGCGCGGCTGGAGATAGGAGTAGCGGTACTGGAGATGGGTGCAGCGCGGCCGGTCCCCGGCGAGCGCGCGGGCCCGCTCCACCCGCCACACCGCGTGGTTGCTGATCCCCAGCTCACCCGCCTTCCCCTCCTCCACCAGCGAGGACAGCGCGCCGACCGTCTCCTCCAGGGGAACCCCCCGGTCCTCCAGATGGGCCCAGTACACATCGATGCGATCGGTTCCCAGCCGCCGCAGGCTCCCCTCGGCGGCGGTTCTGAGGGCCTTCTCCGAGAGCCCCTCGGTCCCGCCGGGCCCGCTGCCGGACAGCGCGGGGCGCCCGCCGCCCTTGGTGCTGAGCACCACGGAGTCGCGGTTGCCGCGCCGTGCGAGCCACTCCCCCAGGGTGCGCTCGCTCTCGTCCCCCGTCCCGCCCGGGACCCAGTAGGCGTAGTTGTTCGCGGTGTCGAGCACCGTGCCGCCCAGTTCCACGAAACGGTCGAGGATGGCGAAGGAGGTGCGCTCGTCGACGGTGGTGCCGAAGGCGAGCGTGCCGAGGGCTATGGTGCGCCGTGGTGTCGTCATGTGATCACTGTCGCACGTGGAGTGAACTCTCACGCAAGCCCCGGACAGGAACCGCGAAGGGTGGTCAAAGCCACCGCACAGTCCGGCCAACACGCCGTGAACCACGTTGAGTTGGCGACCTGCCGCCTGCATACTTCCTGCACCGGGGGCACAGTGCGCACACACACTGACGACCAGCCCCCGGGCGGGTGGGCACGCGATGCCCGCCCCTTCGCTCATCTCCAGGGGGAGACTTGCGCATCCATATCAAGAGGGCCGGCGTGGCCGGCGTGGCCGCGGCGGCGGCTGTGGCGCTGACGGCGGGCATGACCGGCCCGGCGACAGCGGCCGGCGAACGCGCCGGGAGCCCCGCCGGGGCCTCGGCCGACCGGGCCGGCAGCGGCGAACGGGGGGCGGGCCGGGTCAAGCACCGGGTCACCCTCATCACCGGGGACACGGTGCTGCTCGACGCCAAGGGCCGGGTCGCTTCGATCCAGCGCGCCAAGGGCCGCGAGAACATACCCATCGAGACCGTGACGGCCGGCGGACGCACCCATGTCGTCCCGGCCGACGCGAACCGGCTGATAGCCGAGGGCAGGCTCGACCGCCGGCTGTTCGATGTGACCGGGCTGAGCACCGCCGAGAGCCGCGCGGCGTACCGCGACGGCCTGAAGGTCATCGTCCGCTACCGCGGCGGGGCCGCCAAGGCGGCGCGGGCCGAGGTCCGCGCCACCGACGACACCCGGGTGCGGCGCACCCTGGCGTCGCTGAACGCCGACGCGCTCACCGCGCCCGGCGAGGGCGGCACCGGTCTGTGGGAGGCGCTGACCCGTTCGTCGAACGGCGCGCGGACCACCGCTTCGGGCATCAGCGGCGTCTGGCTGGACGCGGTCCGCCGGGCCAGTCTCGACAAGAGCGTGGGGCAGATCGGCGCCCCCGCGGCCTGGGCCGCCGGCAGTGACGGCACCGGGGTGAGGATCGCCGTGCTCGACACCGGCGTCCACGCCGACCACGGGGACCTCAAGGGTCAGGTGCTCGGCGCCAAGAACTTCACCGGTTCCCCCGACACCAGGGACCGCGTCGGCCACGGCACCCATGTCGCGGCCACGGCGGCGGGCACCGGAGCGGGTCACACGGGCAAGAAGTACCGGGGCGTCGCCCCCGGGGCCAAGATCCTCAGCGGCAAGGTGCTGGACGACGACGGCTGGGGCGACGAGTCCGGGATCATCGCGGGCATCGACTGGGCGGTCGCGCAGGGCGCCGACATCGTCAATCTGAGCCTCGGCGGCTACGACACCCCCGAACTGGACCCGCTGGAAGCCCATGTCAACCAGGTGTCCGACACGACCGGCGTGCTCTTCGCCGTCGCCGCGGGCAACGACGGTCCGGACGCGGGCACGGTCAGCTCCCCCGGCAGCGCGGAGGCCGCGCTGACCGTGGGCGCCGTCGACGACAAGGACGTCCTGGCCGAGTTCTCCAGTGTGGGCCCGAGGACCGGCGACGGAGCGATCAAGCCGGATGTCACCGGACCGGGCGTCGGCATCACCGCGGCCTCCTCTCCCAAGAGCCTGATCGCTCAGGAGTACGGCGAGAACCCGAAGGGGTACGTCAGCGTCTCCGGTACGTCGATGGCCACCCCGCACGTGGCCGGCGCGGCGGCCCTGCTCAAGCAGCGGAACCCGGGCTGGAGGGCCAAGGAGCTGAAGGGGGTGCTGACCGCCTCCGCCAAGGGCGGGAAGTACTCGGCTTTCCAGCAGGGTTCGGGCCGGGTCGCGGTCGACCGTGCGATCACGCAGACGGTGTTCGCCGAGCCGGTGTCGGTGGGCCTCGGGGTGCAGCAGTGGCCGCACCACGACGACACCCCCGTCACCGAGCGGCTCACCTACCGCAACCTCGGCACCGCGGATGTCACCCTCGCGCTGACGGCCACGACGCTCGGCCCGGACGGCAAGGCGGCCCCGGCCGGCTTCTTCACCCTGGACGCGTCCTCGGTGACCGTACCGGCGGGCGGCACGGCCTCCGTCGGCGTCACGGCGGACACCCGGCTCGGCGGAAAGGTCGACGGCCACTACTCCGCGGCCGTGACCGCGACGGGCGGCGGCCAGACCGTCCGTACCGCCGCCGCCGTGGAGCGCGAGTCCGAGGCGTACGACGTGACGGTGAAGCACCTCGGCCGGGACGGCGCGCCGACGGGGGACGCCTCCACCGTGCTCTACGGGATCTACAACAAGGACGGCTGGAGCAGGACCGATTTCAGCGATCCGAGCGGCAGCAAGACCCTGCGGGTCCGCAAGGGCGCGTACACCCTCCGGTCGATCAACCAGGACAACCCCGCGAGCCCCAAGGGCGGGATCGATCTGACCGTCCAGCCCAAGCTGACCGTGGACAGGAAGCTGACGGTCACCGTGGACGCCCGCAAGGCCAAGCCGGTCGACATCACCGTGCCGGACGCCAAGGCGAAGCCGTCGCACGCCTCGGTCGACTACACGGTCGACCTGAAGGAGACCGGTCTGACCGGCGGCTACAGCGCGGGTGCGTTCCAGCAGCTGAGGACAGCGCACCTCGGCCCCCAGGTCACCGATGGCTCGTTCAGCCAGGCCTTCTCCGGACAGTGGCTGAAGGGCGCCGGAGCCGAGTACAGCATCCTCACCGGCGGCGCCGTCAAGAAGTTCCCCACCGGTCACACCAAGCACTACAAGGCCGGTGAGCTGGCCACGGTGAAGGCGGGGCTCGGCGCGGCGGGCAGCACGGGCAAGAAGGGTGAGCTGCTCACCTGGGGCGAGCTGCCGGTCAACGGCGGCAGCCTCTCGTTCTCGACCGTACCCACCGTGCCCACCACCCGCACGCTGTATCTGTCCACCGGCTCCAAGGCCAAGTGGGAGCTGGACTACGGCCAGATCAGGGGTCTGGACAGCGAGGGCGAGCCGATCTACGACGCCTCCTATGTGCAGCCGCTGAGGAGCTTCGCACCCGGGAAGTCCTACGCCACGGCCTTCAACACCGGGGTCCACGGCCCCCTGGTCGACAGCGACAACGGCGTCTTCCGCGAGGACAACGTCATCTACGGCATGCTGCCGGTGTTCGCCGACGGCCAGGGCCACCCGGGGTGGTCGGAGATCTCCTCCGCGAGGACCACCCTGCACAAGGGGAAGACCAAGGTCGGCGAGAACAAGGACCCGCTGACCGGCGATGGGCCGTTCGCGGTCGGCGCGGCCGACGCCCAGTACACCCTGGCGACCTCGGTGAAGCGCGACACCAAGCTGGCCAGGGTGGCCGGACGGATCGACGCCAGCTGGACCTTCCGGTCGAAGAAGGTGACGGGCAAGCTGGTCCAGCTGCCGATCTCCACGGTCCGCTTCGGGGCGAAGGTGGCGCTGGACGGCACGGCTCCGGCGGGCAAGTACCAGACGGTGCCGCTGACCGTGCAGGGCCCGGCGGCCGGCAAGGGGCTCAAGTCCCTGACGGTCCACACCTCGTACGACTCCGGCAAGACCTGGAAGAAGGTCACGGTCACCAAGGGCACGATCAGTGTGAAGAACCCGGCCAAGGGCAAGGGGATCTCGCTGCGGGCCGCGGTCACCGACACGAAGGGCAACAAGGGTTCGGTGTCGGTCCACAACGCCTACTTCGGCAAGTAGGCTCCGGCGCACTCGGCTCTCGACGGCGGCCCACCGGGATTCCGGTGGGCCGCCGTTCGCCGTGCCGGGGCGCGGGAGGGGTCAGGCGGCGGCCCGGACGCGGGGCCGGCTCAGCAGCCCGGGACGGTTTCCCGCGACGTACCGGCGCAGCGCGCGGGCGATGTGGTCCGCGTCGGTGCCCATCCCGTGCAGGGCGTTGGAGAGCAGGGTGTGCTGGCCCTCGACGCCGATGTAGGCGAGCCCGGGGTGGCTGGTGGAGAGCCCGTGCCGCTGGCGGGGGCTTCCGTCGCGGCGCAGGGCGCCGAGGGGCCGCAGACAGTCGAGCGCGGGGCGGTATCCCGTACCGAGGACGACGGTGTCCACCTGCTCCCGGGTGCCGTCGGACCAGCGCAGCTCGGAGCCGTCGGCGCCGGTGAACAGCGGCCGGCGGTCCAGCAGGCCCCGGTCGAAGGCGGCCCGGTGGGAGCCGTCGTGGTCGGGTACGACGTTGTGGCCCACGGTGGACGGCAGCCAGGGGCCGACGGGGAGCCGGCCCACCGCCTCCATCATCCGCCAGACCGGTTCGCGCTCCGCCTTGAACATCCAGCTGCTGAAGTTGACGGGACGGCGGCTGGCGAGCGAGGTCCGCGCGTGCCCGGCGAGTTCACAGGCGATCTGCACGGCCGAGGTGCCGGAGCCGACCACGACCACCCGCCGGCCGGCGAAGGGGGCGGGGGCGCGGTACTCGGCGGAGTGCAGCACCTGCCCGGTGAAGGCGTCGAGGCCCGGCAGTTCGGGCCGGTGGGGATTCCCGAAGTTCCCGGTCGCGGCGACCACGACGGCGGAGTGGAGCCGGGTGCCGTCGGCGGTCTCGACCACATAGCCGTCGCGGTCCGCGACCACCGAGGTGACGCGCTGCCCGGTGCGGATCTCGGCGTCGAGACGGGAGGCGTACCGCCGTAAGTAGGCGACGACCTCGTCCCGTACGGGGAAGTGCCGCGGCGGCCCCGGGAAGGGCATGCCGGGGAGGGAGGAGAACCGCAGCGGGGTGAAGGCGGTCAGGCTGTCGTAGTAGTGGGGCCAGGAGCCGACCGGTTCCGCGCCGGCCTCCAGGACGACGGGTCTGAATCCCTGGTTGCGGAGTGCGTGGGCCGCGGCGAGGCCGCCCTGGCCGCCTCCGATGACGATGGCCGTGTCCATGGGTCGGTCACTTCTCCTCAGGTGTGCGGCGGGGTGCGGGGTACGGGCCGGGCGGTACGGGCCGGGCGGTGCCGGCCGGGTGTGCGGGAAGGCCTCCGGCGACGGCGTCGATGGCGTGGTCGATCAGCCCGACGAGCGGGCGGCTGCCGCCGATCCGCTGCCAGTGGGTGAAGCAGGAGCGGATGGCGCCCTCGGCGACGCAGTACACGAGGGAGGGGTAGTGGTCGTCCGGCGCGAGACCGAGGCGGCGGGCGAGGGCGTCGATGTTGCGCCGCTCCTCGTCGGCCTCCAGCGCGACCAGCCGGGAGACCAGCGCGACATGGTCGGTGAGGACCGTCAGCCGGGTCACCCACTCCTCCCGGTCCGCGTCGACGGACTCGAAGTCGCGGCGCCAGGCCCAGGCGCAGATGTGCAGCGGGCCGAGGGACGGCGGGGCGGTGGCGATGCGTTCGAGCGCCTCGGCGGAGCGCTCCGCGTGGTCCGGGTAGGGCAGCAGCAGGGCGTCCTCCTTCGAGCCGAAGTAGTTGAAGAAGGTCCGGGGGGAGACGCCCGCGGCGGCGCTGATGTCCTCCACGGTCACCCGGTCGAGCCCGCGCTCGGCGACGAGGCGCAGGGCCGTGGTCGCCAGCAGACGATGGGTCTCCCGCCGCTTGCGCTCACGCAGCCCCCCGCCGGGGCGGGGGGTGCGGGCGGGGACGGGGGGAGATACCGGGGCTGCCGGGGCGGCCTGCGTCGGCTCGGTCGATGTCACACGATCAACGGTAGTTGGGTTTATGCAGTCACTGCAAGATTGCAGAGGACGCAATTTTTGGGGCCGGTGGACAGGCGGGGGATGGTGCGGGGGCGGGGCGCGGGCTCGGGCGTGGGCGGGAGTCGGGCCCGGTGTGGGCCGCGCGCGGGAGAGGGCCCGGGTGAGAGTCGGGCCCGGGGTGGGCGGCGCGGGTGAGGGCCCGGGCACGGGTCGGGCACCCGCGTCGGCCAATGCCGGCCGGCCAGCGGGAACAGGCCACCCGTGCCGGGCCCGGGTCGGGCGCAGGCGCGGGCGCGGGCCGTGCGAGGGTGCGGGCGCGGTGCGGGCGCGGGTCGGAGCGCCCACGCCGGCCGATGCCGGTCAACCCGCGAGGCCGGGGGCACGGGCACGGGTCGCGGGCGCGGGCCGTGCGAGGGTGCGGGCGCGGTGCGGGCGCGGGTCGGGGCGCCCACGCCGGCCGATGCCGGTCGACCGGCGAGGACGGGGGCGCGGGCACGGGCGCGGGCACGGGCCGGGGGGCACGGGTCGCGGGCGCAGGTCGCGGGCACGGGTCGCGGGTCGCGGGTCGCGGGCTGGGGGAGCCGTGGGCCGATGCCGGCCGGCCGGCGGGGACAGGCCACCCCCGCCCGGTCCGGTGCGGGTCGTCAGGAGGCTCGCTTGCCGGAGGACTTCCCGGCGGCGGTCTTCCTGGCGGCCGGCTTCTTCGCCGCCGCTTTCCTGGTGGCGGTCCCCGCCGACGCGGACTTGCCCGTCGTGGCCTTCTTGGCCGGGGATTTCCTCGCCGGGGACTTCTTCGCGGGGGTCTTCTTCGCGGCGGCCTTCCCCGCCGGCGCCTTCCCCCCAGCGGCGGACTTCCTCCGGCCCTTGATCGGTGTCACGTCCGCAACCCCGCCCTCCTCCCCCTCCCGCGCCTCCCTGGCCGCCCGCACACTGCCTTCCAGCGCGGCCATCAGATCGATGACCTGCCCACCGCCGCGCTCCGCGCGCTCCGTCTCCGGCAGCGCCTCCCCGCCCTCCGCCTTCGCCGCGATCATCGCCTCCACGGCCTCGCGGTAATCGTCGTGCAGCGACTCCATGTCAACCTCGCCGAGCGTGTCCATCAGCGCGTCCGCCAGGTCGAGTTCGGCGTCCCGGACCGTCACATCGGACTCCGGGGCCACCCCCTCGGGGCTGCGGATCTCATCCGGCCAGAGCAGACCGTGCATGGCGATGACATCGTCCACCACCCGCAGCATCCCGAGCCGCTCCCGCCCGCGCAGGGCGAACTTGGCGAGGGCCACCTTCCGGCTCCGCTTCAGCGCCTCGCGCAGGAGGGTGTAGGGCTTGGCCGCCGGGACCCCGTTGGCGGAGAGGTAGTACGCCGCGTCCATCTGGAGCGGGTCGATGGAGGAGGCCGGCACGAAGGCGACGATCTCGATCGTCTTCGCCGTCGGGATCGGCAGCGCCGCCAGATCCTCGTCGGTGATCGGGATGATCGAGCCGTCGGCCTCCTCGTACCCCTTGCCGATCTCCGCCGCCGGGATCTCCTTCTCCTCCAGCTCGCAGACCTTGCGGTAGCGGATGCGGCCGCCGTCGGACGTATGGATCTGACGGAAGGAGACCGAGTGGTTCTCGGTGGCGTTCACCAGCTTGATCGGGATGCTGACCAGACCGAAGGAGATCGCGCCGTTCCATATGGATCGCACCATGGGGCAGATCCCTCTCATACCGGGCGGGACGGATGTCGTACGGGTCCTCCCTGCACAGTCTCTCGGCAGTGCGGCCTCTCTGCCACCGGTCCCGGCGAGGGGCGCGACACGGGAGGGGCGGGCGCGGGGCGGGATTCGGCCGGGCGTTATCCACCGGTTTCATGGGATTCTCGGGGTATGACGCCGATCACAGAGGTGGCGGGGCGGCGGCTGGCGCTCAGCAACCTCGGCAAGGTCATCCACCCCGCGACCGGGACCACCAAGGGCGAGCTGCTGCACTACTACGCCCTCACCGCACCGGCGCTGCTCCCCCATCTGAGGGACCGGCCCGTCTCCTTCCTGCGGTATCCGGACGGGCCGGAGGGCCAGCTCTTCTTCACCAAGAACCCGCCCCCCGGTACGCCGTCGTGGGTACGGGTGGCTCCGGTGCCCCGCTCCGACGACCCGGGTGCCCGGCAGGTCGTCGTGGACGATCTGCCGTCGCTGATGTGGGCGGCGAATCTGGTGGTGGAGTTCCACACTCCGCAGTGGCGGGCGCGGGAGCCCGGCATCGCCGACCGGATGGTCTTCGACCTCGACCCCGGGGCCCCGGCGGGGATTCCCGAGTGCTGTGACGTGGCGCTGTGGCTGCGGGAGCGGCTGGCGGCGGACGGGCTCGGGGCCTGGGTGAAGACCTCGGGCTCCAAGGGTCTGCATGTGCTGGTGCCGATCGCGCCCGCGCCGTCCGGGGAGGTCTCGGCGTACGCCAAGGGGCTGGCCGTGGAGGGGGAGGCGGCGCTGCCGGGGCTGGTGCTGCACCGGATGGCGCGGGCCCTGCGGCCCGGGAAGGTCTTCGTCGACCACAGCCAGAACGCCGCCGCGAAGACCACGGCGACGCCCTACACGCTGCGGGCGCGCGCGGAGCCCTCGGTGTCGGCACCGGTGACCTGGGAGGAGGTGGAGAGCCGGCGGGAGCTGGCGTATCTGCCGGGGGACATCGCGCCCCGGCTCGACCGGTACGGGGATCTGCTGGCCCCGCTCACCGATCCGGCGCTCGCCCGGCCGCTGCCGTGAGCGGGGACGGGGCAGGGGGCGGCGGGGGGCGCGGGGTGCCCGGGCCGCACCTGCGGCCACCGCTGCGGGTGGCGCGCGCGGAGTCCGTCGGTACGCTGCCGCGCGGGGCGAACCTCGCGTACGAGCCCAAGTTCGACGGCCACCGGATGCTGGTGTTCCGCACCGGCGGGAAGGTGGTCCTCCAGGCGCGCTCGGGGCGGATCGTGACGGCGGCCTTCCCCGATCTCGCGGAGGCGGCCCGGCTGCTTCCCGACGGGAGCGTGCTGGACGGCGAGGTGGTGGTGTGGGTCGGCGGGCGCACCGACTTCGCCGCCGTGCAGCGGCGGGCCACCGCGACCCCGGGGCGCGCACCGGAACTCGCGCGCCGGCTGCCCGCTTCGTACGCGGCCTTCGATCTGCTCGCGGAGGGCGGGGAGGATCTGCGGGGGCTGGTGTACGAGACGCGGCGCCGCCGCCTGGTCGCCCTGCTGGCGCCGCTCGGCCCGCCGCTCCAGGCGGTGCCGATGACCCGGGACGCGGAGGAGGCGGCCGACTGGTACGCGTCCCTGCCGGGGATCGGGGTGGAGGGGCTGGTGATCAAGCGGGTGGACCAGACGTACGGGACCCGTCGGGGCGGGGCGCGGGCGTGGCGCAAGCTCCGGCACACCGCTGTGCGGGACGCGGCGGTCGTCGGCTTCACCGGGGTGCCGGGGCGGCCGGCGGCGCTGGTGGTGACCGTGCCCGACGACGACACCCCGGTGGTGACCGGGGCTCTGACGCCGGGGCTGCGAGCGCAGGCGGCGGAGGTGCTGGTGGAGGAGAGGGAGAGGGAGGGGGAGGGAGAGGGGGAGGGGCGGGCGATGGCGATCGGTATCGGTGAGGTTGCCTACCGGCGGGTGGGGCCGGGGGTGATGGCGGAGGTGGAACAGCGCACCACCCGCCACGGCACCACGGTGGTCCTCCGCCTGCGCCTCCCCCAGGACCAGGCCCCTTGACGCCCGGGCCCGCCCGTAATCTCCCCCGGAGCTGCCCCGGCGGGGCTGGGAATGCTCAGCCCCGCCGGAAACCCGAGCAACCCCGGCCCCGCCGGCGATTGAGGCGCGGGGGCTCGGGGGCAGGCCCCCGACCGCGGCCCGCACCGTGCGGGCACCCGTGGCACGGGGGCCGTCCTCCAACTCCCCCAGAGCCGCCTCCCGGAGGCACCCCCGGACCGGCTGGGACTGCCCAGCCCCGCCGGAGGCGCCAACCACCCCAGCCCCGCCGGCGATTGAGGCGCGGAGGTTCGGGGCCGGAGTCCGAGACGGGTCCGGGCGGGGGGAAGAGGTGTGGGGGCTTGGGGCAATATCCCCTCGATGTCAGAGCCGTGGTGCAGACTCTCCCCAAGCGCTCTGTTCCAGCGCATAGTTCAGGGCGCGGAGTTGGCAGCGCACGGCTCTTGGGAGGGGGCGGCGTGTTCGGGGGGATCGATGAGGTCGACTGGGCCGCACTGGAGCACGCGTACGGTCCGGCCGATGACGTGCCGGAACTGCTGCGCGGATTGGCGTCCGCCGACCCGGCGGAGCGCGAGGCCGCGCTCGACGGAATGTACGGGGCGGTCCATCACCAGGGAGATGTGTACGACGCGACACTCGCGTGCATCCCGTTCCTGCTGGAGCTGGTGGCCGACCCGGCCGTCCAGGACCGCGGGGGCATCGTCGAGCTGCTGACCAGCATCGGCGGCATCGACCTGGACGGCGATGACGAACTGGACCCGGAGGACGAGGAGTTCGAGTACGCGGCGAACTACGCGATGGCCGCCTCCGCGGTCACCGCGGGCGCCGATGTCTTTCTCGCGCTGATCGACGCGGACGACCGGGGCGTTCGGCTCACCGCCCCGCTGGCGCTCGCCGCGCTGCACGGCGAGCCGGAGCTGGTGCTCGGGCTGCTGCGGGAGCGGCTGAGGATCGAGCGGGACCCGGAGGTGCGCTTCGCCTGTGTGGAGGCGGCCGGCCGGATAGCGCTGCGCCACGACACCCTGGCGTCGGAGGTGGTGGAGTGGCTGATCGAGCTGGCCCGGATGCCGTACGAACCGGCGGCGCGCGGCGCCCGTGGCGCGCCGGCGCAGCGTCGGGCCGGGGCGGCCGGGGCCGCCGGGCGGGAGGCGCCGCCCGCCGGGGCTCCCGAGTGCCGCACCCACTGGTCGTACGACGCGGGACTGCGGCTCTCCGCCCTGGCCCAGCTCGCCCGGTGCGCCCCGCAGGCGCTGCCCGCCGATGTGGTGCCCGGGGTGATGGGGCTGCTGCGGGAGCTGCGGGCGGGCCCCTCGACCCAGGCACCCGGACCGGACGCGGGTCCGGACAGGGGTGCGGGCCGGGCGGCCGGCCCGGCGGACCCGGAGAGCGCGGGCCGCCACGCCCCCTGGACCGGCGATCTGCTGCGCACGCTCCACTCGGGGCTCGGGGACCGCGTCGAGGACCGCACCGCGCTCCTCGCCGACCAGCTCTGCAGCCCCGACTGGGGACAGCGGATCGACGCCGTCCGGATGAGCAGCGGTCTGCTCCGCACCTGGCGCGGGGAGTACGGCGAGCTGATCGGCCTGATCGGGGAGCAGCTCGCCGACAAGGAACCCCGGCTGGCGGACGCCGCGGCCGTGGCGCTCGGGGAGCTGTTCGACCTCGCCACCCCCGCCGCCGACGCCCTGGCGGAGTTCGTCTCCGCCGACCCGGGGTGCTGGGTGCAGGAGTGGGCGAGCGGGCCGCTGATGCTCGGCAGCCCGGTCGCGGCGCTGGCGCGCGCGGGCGATGCCCGGGTGGTGCCGGTGCTGGCCCGGATGCTGGAGCTGCCCGAGGCCCCGCAGGACCTCGGCTATGTGCTGGACCATCTGGGCCAGGCCGCGGCCCCGCTCGCCCCCGCGCTGCGCGGCAGGCTGGCGGAGACCGAGCTGGACGACCGGCTCTACGACTCGGCGGGCCCGCTGCTCTACGGCCTCACCGCGCTCCGGGCGGTCGACGCGCTCCCGGAGGTCCTGCGGATACTGCGGGGCGCGCCGGAGTACCGCAGGGAGTGGGTGGTGGAGCTGGTGCTGCGGACGCTCACCGCGTTCGGCCCGGCCGCCCGGGAGGCGGTGCCGGATCTGCGGGCGCTGCTGGCGCGGGCCGCCCGCTCGGGGGTGCTGTCGGGGGCGTTCGCGGCGAAGACCGCCGCCGCCTTATGGGCGGTGGAGGGGGACGCGGGGGCGGTGCTGCCGATGCTGCGCACGGCGCTCGCGTCGGCCGACTCCGGCGCCCGCCGCTCGGCGGCGGGCGTGCTGGGGACGATGGGTCCGGCCGCCCGCCCCGCCGTCCCGGGCCTCCGTCTGCTGCTCCGCTCCTCCGACCCCTGGACACGGGTGGACGCGGCGCTGGCCCTGTGGCGGGTGACCGGCGACCCGGAGCCCGGCTGGCCGGTGCTCCGGGCGGCCTGGGCCGAGCTGCCGTTCACCCGGGTTCCGACGGCCGAGCGGCTGGCCGAGCGGGCGGGCGGGGAGCCCGTGGCGGGCCGCGCCGATGGGGCGGACCGGCTGCTGCGGGCGGAGCTGTCCCGTATCCGCCGGCACAACGCCATAGACGGCGGATACGGCAGCCATGACATCGTGAGGGACGAGAGACTGCTGGCCCTGTGCCGGCGGGCGCTGACCCGGGAGGGACCCAACACATGATCATCTTCGGTACCAAGGGGTACCTCCACCAGCTCGCGATCCTGACCTTCGTCTGCGGCTTCTGCGGCAACCCCGCGGCGCACACGCTGCGGAAGCGGGTCACCAAGTTCACCCTGTTCTTCGTGCCCCTCATCCCGCTCTCCACCAAGTTCCAGACGCAGTGCACCTTCTGCGGCGCCGAGCGGAAGGTGAGCCGGGAGGAGGCGGACGCGCTGCTGGCGCAGAGCACCGCCGGACCGGGCATATCCGGCCCCCAGGGTCCGCAGGGCCCCGGGGGCGGGCAGCCGTACGGCGGGCCGCGGCAGCAGGGCCGCAACCCCTACCAGCACTGAGCGACCGCGCGCTCCCGGTGCCCGGCGGCGGCGCCGGGGAGCAGGGCCGCCGGTCCCCGGGCGCGCGCGTCGGGGCAGCCGGCTGCGCATAGGGTGGACGGGTCCGGCCGTCCGCCCTGCGAGGAGAACCTTGCGCTCGCCCTCACCCCGACCGCTGTGCGCCGCCCTGCTCGCGGCGGGCTGTGTCGCCGTGCTGGCCGGCTGCGGGGACGCGGGCATGGTGAAGAGCGCGGGCCCGACCGCCACGGCCACCGGGCCCGTACGGCTGTGGCCGGGTCTGCCGCCGGTCACCGCCCCGCCGTACGACTACGGCGAGGCGGACACCGCGCGGGTCCCGGGCATCGAGGTGCCGTCGCGGGGCGTGCGCGCGCTCGATCCGGTCGAGGTGCTGCGGGCCGAGAAGGGCGCCGCCCCCGACGCGCACACCGGAATCGACGGGCTCTACCAGGAGACCGTGGACAAGCTCGCGGAGTGCGGCGACAAGGCGAAGAGCTGCCCGGTGCTGCGGCCGTACCACCGCGATCTGACGGGGGACGGCCGCGAGGAGCTGATCATCGGGGTCACCATGCCCGAGCAGCAGACGGCGGTGCGCTGCTACACGCCGGACAGGAAGGGCCGGCTGACGCGGATCATGGCGACATCCGACCAGCTGGTGAGTGTGGAGGTCGCGGGCCGGGACATCATTCTGCGTTCGGTCTCGGCGGGCATCCCGGGGTACGAGTACCGCACGGTCTGGTCCTGGGACGGCCGCCATCAGGCGATGCTCCAGACCAGTGACGAGATCGTCCGGGTGAAGCCGGGGGCCCGGGAGCGGGTGCCGGGTGCGGCGGAGTCCGGTCCGGCGGCGGATCAGCCGTGAGCCGCCGTCCGCGCTTCCGGCTCCGGCACACCGCGCCGGGGCCGTACCGGCCGGGCCGCCCTCGGCGGCCCCGGCTGCCGCTGCCGCGCTGGACGGCGACCCTCACCTGGAAGGCCGCCGTCTTCATCACGGTCATGTGCTGCGCGCTCGCCGCGCTGCTGGGCGCGCTGGTGCACGCGGCGGTGACCGCGCAGACCGTGGAGCAGGCGCGGGAGAAGGCGCTCGGCAAGCTGACGGAGGTCACCGAGGCGTACGAGACCGGTGAGCCGCTGCCGCCGTACGCGGGGCTGAACCCGCCGGGGCTGCCCGATTCGCTGCGCGCGCTGGCGCTCGACGGGGAGCGCGGCACGATGGTCAACACCTTCCGGAGCCGCCCCACCATGTGGGCGGCGGGCCCGGCGGACGGCCGGGCGCTGGCGGTGCGGATCGACTACACGCTCAGCGCGCGCACGATCACCGGCCTCGACCAGGCGATCCTGGGCTCGGCGGGGCTGGCGATCGGGGCGACGCTGCTGGTGGGCGCGTTCGCCGTGACCCGGGTGACCCGCCGGCTGCATCTGACGGCGCAGGTGGCCCGGCGGATCAGCGCGGGCGATCTGGACGCCCGGGTGAACGACCCCCGCACCGAGGACCCCACCCGCCCGCAGGACGAGGTGGCGACGGTCTCCGTCGCGCTGGACACCATGGCGTCCTCGCTCCAGCGCAAGCTTCTGAACGAGCAGCGGTTCACCGCCGATGTGGCGCATGAGCTGCGGACCCCGCTGACCGGTCTGACGGCGGCGGCCGAGCTGCTGCCGGAGGGCCGCCCGACCGAGCTGGTGCGGGACCGGGTGCGGACCATGCGCTCGCTGACGGAGGATCTGCTGGAGATCTCCCGGCTGGACGCGGGGTGCGAGACGGTGGATCTGGATGTGCACGAGCTGGGTCTGCTCGCGCGGCGGGTGGTGCTGGCCTCCGGCACCGACACCGAGGTGCGGGTGGTGCGGGACGCGCTGGTGGAGACCGACCGGCGGCGGCTGGAGCGGGTGCTCGGCAATCTGGTCGCCAACGCCCATGGGCACGGCGAGGGGCCGGTGGTGGTCACCGTCGACGGCCCGGTGGTGACGGTCTCGGACGAGGGCCCGGGGTATCCCGGATATCTGCTGGAGCACGGCCCGGCGCGGTTCCGCACCGAGGGCGGCGGCGGCAAGGGACACGGTCTGGGGCTGACGATCGCGGTCGGGCAGGCGGCGGTGATCGGCGCGGAGCTGCGGTTCCGCAACGCGGCGACCGGGGGCGCGGTGGCCCGCGTGGAGCTGCCGCCGTCCCTCCCGGAACGGACGCCCTCCCGGCGCGGATGACGGCCCCCGGCGGCGGGAGGGCCCGGCGGGTGCGCCCGGCACCCGACGGTCCCCGCCACCCGAGCGGCCCGGCACCCGAGCGGCCCGGCACCGGTCACGCCCGGCACCCGACGGCCCCCGCCACCCGAGCGGCACTCCGACACAGGTAACACAAGGTTCATAAGGGACATAAGCATTCGGGCTTGCTACGTTGCGTGGCATGACCGCTACGACGAGGGCCGCGGACGCTCCCCCGCCCGCCCCCCGCTTCCCCCGGCGGCGCGGCGTCGAACTCTCCCTCCTCTGCGCCGCCGTCCTCATCTCCGTCCTCGGCTATGTGTCCGTGGGCCTCGCCCGGCACCACGCCGTCCCCCACGACGTACCGCGCTACGGAGCGGGCCTGGGCGCCCTCGCGCTCCTGGCCCATCTCGCCGTACGGCTGCGCGCCCCCTGCGCCGATCCGCTGCTGCTGCCCATCGCGGTGCTGCTCAACGGCCTCGGTCTGGTGCTGATCTACCGGCTCGACCAGGAGACCCCGGGCGCGAGCGCCGCACCCGCGCAGCTGGTGTGGTCCACGCTCGGGGTCGCGCTCTTCACCGCCGTCGTGGTACTGCTCCGCGACCACCGGGTGCTCCAGCGGTACGCCTATGTCTCGGTCGCCGCCGCGCTGGCGCTGATGACCGTGCCGATCTTCTTCCCCGCCGTGAACGGCGCCCGGATCTGGATCAGGGCCGGCGGACTCTCCTTCCAGCCGGGCGAGTTCGCCAAGATCCTGCTCGCCGTCTTCTTCGCCGCCTATCTCGCCGCCAACCACCACACCCTCGCCGTCACCGGCCGCCGTATCGGGTGGCTCCAGCTGCCGACCGGCCGGGTGCTGGGGCCCGTCGTCACCATCTGGCTGATCAGCGTCGGGGTGCTGGTGCTGGAGCGGGACCTCGGGACCTCGCTGCTCTTCTTCGGCCTCTTCGTGGTGATGCTCTATGTCGCCACCGGCCGGACCGGCTGGATCGCGGTCGGGCTGACCCTGGCGGCGGCCGGGGCGTTCGCCGTCGGAACGCTGGAGCCGCATGTGCACGGCCGGGTCGAGGACTGGCTCAGCCCCTTCGCCACCATCGAGGCGGGCCAGGGCCCCAGCCAGGTCGCGCAGTCGCTGTTCGCCTTCGGCGCCGGCGGGATGCTCGGCACCGGCCTCGGCCTCGGCCACTCCGCGCTCATCGGCTTCGCCGCCAAGTCGGACTTCATCCTCGCCACCGCCGGGGAGGAGCTGGGCCTGGTGGGCCTGACCGGGATTCTGCTGCTGTACGCGCTGCTGGTGGCCCGGGGCTTCAAGTGCGGGCTCTGTCTGCGCGACCCCTTCGGCCGGCTGCTCGCCGTGGGGCTCGCGTCGATCGTCGCGCTCCAGGTCTTCGTCATCACCGGCGGGGTCACCGGGCTGATCCCGCTGACCGGGATGGCGATGCCCTTCCTCGCGCAGGGCGGCTCGTCGGTCGTCACCAACTGGATCATCGTGGCGCTGCTGATCCGGGTCAGCGACTCGGCCCGCGGACCGCGCCCGGAGCCCGCCGGGTCCCTGGTGCTCGCGGCGGGTGAGGCCCGGTGATCCGCTGTATCCGCCGGGCCGCCGCGCTCTGTCTCGTCCTCCTGGCCGCGCTGCTCGCCAACGCCGCCCGGCTCCAGATCGTCGAGGCCGGCGCACTGGACGGCAACCCGGCCAACCGGCGCGCCGTCATCGCCCGTTACGGCGAGCCGCGCGGCGACATCCTCGTCGAGGGGCGGCCGGTGACCGGGTCCCGGGACTCCGGACAGCAGCTGCGCTTCGAGCGCACCTACACCGACGGCGCGCTGTACGCGCCGGTGACCGGGTTCTCCTCGCAGACGTACGGCACGACGCTGGTGGAGCACGCCGAGGACGCGATGCTGGCGGGCACGCACCCGCTGCTGACCCCGTTCCCGTTCTGGAACGATCTGAGCCGGGGCCGCCCGGCCGGCGGGGATGTCACCACCACCATCCGGGCGGAGACCCAGCGCGCCGCCTACACCGGGCTCGCGGGGAGACGGGGAGCGGTGGCCGCGGTCGAGCCGTCGACCGGCCGGGTGCTCGCGCTGGTCAGCAGCCCCTCGTACGACCCCGGGGTGCTCTCCGGCACCGGGCGGGACGTGAAGACGGCCTGGGCGAGGCTCAACGCGCTGACCACCCAGCCGATGCTGAACCGGGCGATCCGCCAGACCTATCCGCCCGGCTCCACCTTCAAGATCGTGACAGCGGCGGCGGCACTGGACGCCGGGGTGGTCACCGATGTGGAGGCGCCGACCCGCACCCCCGACCCCTATCTGCTGCCCGGCACCCGCACCACGCTCCCCAACGCGGCGGACGGCTGTGGGGACGCCTCCCTGGCGTACGCGATCCAGTGGTCGTGCAACACGGTGATGGCCCGGCTGGGGGTGCGGATCGGGCTGCCCGGGATGGTGGAGGCGGTGCGGCGCTTCGGCTTCAACGACCGGCTGCTGACGATTCCGTCCGCCGTCGCCCCCTCCAACTTCGACACCCGGATGTCGGTGGATCAGCTGGCTCTCTCCTCCATCGGCCAGTTCAACACCACGGCGACCCCGCTCCAGATGGCGATGGTGGCGGGGGCGGTGGCCAACGGCGGGGAGCTGAAGCACCCGTATCTGGTGGACCGGGTGACCAGCGGCGGCGGTGTCCGCACGGTGGCGCAGGCGCGGCAGCGCTCGTACCAGCAGGCCATGAGCCCCACCACGGCGCAGCGGTTGCAGCGGCTGATGGTGGGGGTGGTGGAGGGCGGGACGGGGTCGGGGGCGGCGATCGAGGGCGCGACCGTGGGCGGCAAGACCGGCACCGCCCAGCACGGTCTGGGCAACTCCGGCATCCCCTATGCCTGGTTCATCTCCTGGGCCCAGGCCCGGGACGCCGTCCAGCCCGCCGTCGCGGTCGCGGTGGTGGTGGAGGACGCCGAGGCGGTACGGGGGCAGATCAGCGGCGGGGGGAGCGCGGCGCCGATCGCGCGGGCGGTGATGGAGGCGGCCCTGCGCGACTGACCGGCGCGGGCGCTCGGCGCGGGTGACCGGCGCGACTGACCGGCGCGGGTGACCGGCCGCGGGTGACCGGCGCGGCGCCGAAGGGGGCGCGGGACACCGGCCCACGGCTCCGGGGCGGCTCGGGCACCACCCGCCCGGGAGGCCGGATGCGACCGGGGCACACCCTCCCACGGGGCGCGGGACCGCCCCGCCGCACAGGACCGCCCGCCGGGCGCGGCCCAGGACCGGGCCGCCCGGCACCCGTGCCGCCGGGGCGTCGGGGCGTCGGGCGCGGGCCCCGGCTCAGTCCGGGAGAGCCTCGCGGCGCTCCAGCCAGACCCCGGGGGCCCTGTCCACCCCGGTGGCCGCCGCCACGATCCCCCCGGTGATGGCGCAGGTGGTGTCCACATCGCCGAAGCCCTCGGCGGTGGCCCAGAGCGCGGCCTCCAGATCGTCCCGGTGGCGGGTCGCGGTCCAGACGGCGAACGGGACGGTGTCGTCGGCGCGGATGCGCATCCCGTTGCCGAGAATGCCCGCCGCCTCCCCGGGGGCGGTGGTGAGGGGGAGACCGGCGGCGCGGCGCAGACCGTCCTGGACGGTGCCGGCGGGGGTGCGGTCGGCCACCGGGCCGAGGGACAGCTCGCCCCGGGCCGACAGCGCGGCGGCCACCGCGACCGCCACCGCGCCCGCGACGCCCTCCGGGTGGGCGTGGGTCACCCGCGCGGAGCGGGCGGCCTGGTCGGCGGCCCGGTCGGGATCGGTGGCGAAGTACGCGCCGAGCGGGGCGACCCGCATGGCCGCGCCGTTGCCGAAGCTGCCGCCGTCGAAGAGGCCGGGGGCCCACTCGCGCCAGCCCTCCGGCCGCTCCAGGAGCCGGGGCAGCAGCATGTGCATGCCGTGGCCGTAGCCGCGCCCCCGGTCGGTCTCGTAGCGGTGGGCGAAGGCCGCCGCCAGCCGGTCCTGGTCGATCTCGCCCGACTCGCCGGACTCCTCCAGCACCTGGTGGACCGAGAGCGCCATCGCGGTGTCGTCGGTCCAGTGCCAGTGGGCCTCCTCGGGAGTGCGCCGGGCGCCGATCTCGGCGCGGGCCCGCTCCCGCTCCCGGAAGAGCGGGAACCAGCGCTCCCCGAACGCGTCGCCGAGCGCGAGCCCTTCGAGGCTGCGGCGGCTGCGGCGGACTGCTTCACGGTGGGCCCGGCTCACGGTGGTGGTCATGCCGCCATGGTCCCGGACCGGGAAGCCCGCCGTATATCCATTGTCGTCCGGGAACAGGGCGTTTTCCGTCCTCCTGGCGGACGATCTCCGGCCGTCCCGGCCGCCCCTACGGTGGAGGCATGACTCTCCTCCACGTCCATGACCACGGGGGCGACGGCACCCCTCTCCTGCTGCTCCACGGCGCGGGGCGCTCGCTCGCCGACTGGGACGCCGTCGCCGGGCGGCTCACCGCGGGACACCGGGTGCTCGCCGCCGATCTGCCCGGGCACGGCCGCTCCCCCGCGCGCTCCCCCTGGACCCTCGACGGCGCCCTGCGGGACATCGAGGAGACCCTCGGCGAGCACGGGATGCCCGGCGCCGCCGTCGTCGGCCACTCCCTGGGCGGGGGGATCGCCGCCCTGTACGCGGCGGCGCACCCCGGCCTCACCCCCGCCGCGGTGAACCTGGACGGCTTCGGCTGGGGCGCGCCCGGCCGGTACCCGGCGGCGGACCGGGTGCGGGAGATGGGCAGGGCCGCGGCCGGAGCGGTCGTACCGCCGGAGTACGTACAGCAGCAGGTGGAGTACGCCGGGCGGTTCGGCGTCCCCGCGGGGCGGGCGCGGGCGGCGACGCTGGGCGCGCTGCGCCCGCTGGACGACGGCCGGTGGCAGACGCTGCCCGAGCGGGCGGCGGCGCTGGAGATGCTGGACGCCCTGGACGCCCTGGACGTCTTCGCGCTGCTGCGGCGGGTGCCGTGCCCGCTGCTGGTGGTCCGGGCCCGGCGGGAGCTGCCCGGCACCCCCGGCATGGAGTGGCTCGACGAGCTGCTCCGGGAGTACGGGAAGGGACTTGACCGGGATCTGGCCGCGCTCACCGCCGACCGGGGCCCGGAGCGGGTGCGGGTCGCGGACATCGACGCGACGCACGCGATGCTGCTGGAGGAACCGGCGGAGGTGGCGGAGCTGGTGGCGGGGTTCCTGGGCTGAGCGGACCGGGGCTCGCGGGAAGCCCTCCTCGGCGCGGGGGTGTTGACGCGCTTACTGACAAGGAGTCTTATAAGAGGGTGCCCCGGGGACCCGGACCGGACCGGCCCCTTCCCCGGACCGCCCCCGGCCCCGGCGGCACCCCCTGTCCCCGACGCGCCACCCCTGTGGACCTCGCGAGGTGCCCGACACCATGACGACCACCGCACCCGGACACGACGACACCGCCGGCCGTCTCCATGACGCGCTCGGCCCGCTCCGCGACCGCGAACAGGTCGCCCGCCGGCTGCTGGACGCCTCGGCCCGGCACTCGTTCGACCCCGACCGCGAACTCGACTGGGACGCGCCGTTCACCGACGGCAAGTGGTTCTGGCCGCCGGAGCTGGTCTCCCTGTACGGCACCCCGCTGTGGCGGCGGATGCCCGAGGAGCAGCGGATGGACCTGGCGCGGCACGAGGCCGCGTCCCTCGCGTCCCTCGGCATCTGGTTCGAGATCATCCTGATGCAGCTGCTGGCCCGGCACATCTACGACAAGCCCGTGACCAGCGGTCATGTACGGTACGCCCTCACGGAGATCGCCGATGAGTGCCGCCACTCGATGATGTTCGCCCGCATGATCGAGAAGGGCGGCACCCCCGCGTACCCCGTCCCCCGCGTCCACCACAACGCCGCCCGTGTCCTGAAGACCGTCTCCACCACCCCGGGCTCCTTCGCGGCCACCCTCCTCGGCGAGGAGATCCTCGACTGGATGCAGCGGCTCACCTTCCCCGACGAGCGGGTGCAGCCGCTGGTGCGCGGCGTCACCCGCATCCATGTGGTGGAGGAGGCCCGGCATGTGCGGTACGCCAGGGAGGAGCTGCGCCGCCAGATGGTGACCGCGCCCCGCTGGGAGCAGGCGCTCACCCGGGTGAGCTGCGGCCAGGCAGCGCGGGTCTTCTCCGTCTGCTTCGTCAGCCCACGGGTGTACGAGGACGTGGGCCTGGACCGGCGCGAGGCGGTGGCGCAGGTGCGGGCCAGCGGCCACCGGCGCGAGGTGATGCGGTCCGGCGCCCGGCGGCTCACCGACTTCCTGGACGACATCGGTGTGCTGAGGGGGCCGGGCCGGCGGCTCTGGCGGAGCTCCGGGCTGCTGGCGTGAGCCGCGTCCGGACCGGATCGCGGCCGGGGCGCGCCGGTTACGCTGGGGCATGACGACTACCGCACCCGCGGCCCGTGCGTACCGCCGGCTGAGCGTCGAGGAACGGCGCGGCCAGCTTCTCGGCGCGGCACTGCGCCTCTTCGCCCACCAGGCGCCGGAAGATGTCTCACTCGACGACGTGGCGGAGGCGGCCGGGGTGTCGCGCCCTCTCGTCTACCGCTACTTCCCCGGCGGCAAACAGCAGTTGTACGAGACGGCGCTGCGCTCGGCGGCGGACGAGCTCCGGCGGTGCTTCGGCGAGCCCCAGGCCGGCCCGCCCACGGAACGGCTCGGCCGGGTGCTCGACCGCTATCTCGCCTTCGTCGACGGCCACGACGCCGGGTTCAGCGCCCTGCTGCGGGGCGGGAGCGTGGCGGAGACCTCCCGCACCACCGCGATCGTGGACGAGGTGCGGCGGGCCGCCGCCGAACAGATCCTGGTCCATCTCGGCGCCGAGCGCCCCGGAGCCCGGCTGCGCATGCTGGTCCGCACCTGGATCGCCGCGGTGGAGGCGGCCTCCCTGATCTGGCTGGACGAGCGGAAGCAGCCGCCGGCTCCCGAGCTGCGCGACTGGCTGATCGACCATCTGGTGGCGCTGCTCGCGGCCTCGGCGGCGACGGACCCCCAGACGGCGGAGGCGATCGGCGGCCTGCTGGAGCTGGAGCGCCCGGACGGCCCGGTGGGGAGGCTGGCGCGGGGGGTGCTGCGGATGACGGAGAGCGCGGCGCGACGGCGGTAGGTCCGGCACCCGGACGGGCCGTGGCCGGTCAGGTTCCGGTGACGCCGTCGATCCGTTCCCGCAGCAGATCGGCGTGGCCGTTGTGACGCGCGTACTCCTCGATCATATGGATCAGAATCCAGCGCAGCGAGACCTCCCGCCCGCCGAAGAGCTGCCGGGTGAGCGGCTCGTCGGGCAGCAGCCCGCACACGTCCAGCGACACGGCGGCGGCGCTCTCCTTCCGGCTGCGCGCGACCTCCGCCCGCCAGCCGGCCAGCGCGTCACCGGCGCTCCGCGCCGGGTCGAGCAGATGGCCGCCGCCCGCGCGCACCGGCGGAACGTCCCGCTGGGCGAGGACGATCTGGAACCAGTTCCGCTCGACCTCCTCCATGTGCTGCACCAGCCCGAGCAGGGTCATCTCCGACGGCTCGACGGCCACCGTCCGCATCTGCTCGTCGCCGAGTCCGGCGCATTTGAGCGCCAGGGTCTCGCGGTGGAAGTCCAGCCAGGTCTCCAGCATGTGGCGTTCGTCCGCGCACAGCGGCGGTACGGGTCGTCCGTCGGGCATCTCAGGCATGGGAACCACCCTCCCACAGCGGCTCATCGGCCCACCGGGGGCCCGGTGACATCGCCCACGGGCGGGCGGGGGGACACGGGCGGGGGGTGCGCCCGCCCCCCTCCGCACCACCCCCGTCAGGCCCGGCACACCCGGCACACCCGGTACGCGGCAGCGGCACCACGGACCCGCCGCCCCACGGCCACCGACCGCTGGGCCCGACAGCATGCCCGGTGACATCGCCCACGGACGGGGGACGGACACCCCACGGGCCGCCCTCTCCACACCACCCCCGGCACGCGGCAGCGGCCCCCACGGGCCCGACCCTCCCGGGAAGCACCCGCCGGGCCGCGTGCCCGGTGGGGGCGGGGCGGTGGGGCTGGGACAGACTGGCGGGTGTGAGAAGCGAGAACACACCCTTCGCCGGCGGCCCGCTGGACGGGCGCGTACTGCCCGTGCTCGTGGGGCCGACCGGGCACCCGCCGAAGTGGTACGAGATCCCGGTGCCGAACGACGACGGCAGCCCGCCGACCCCGCACGCCTACCGGCGCGAACCGTACGGCCAGACCAAGCGGCTCGGCCTCCAGCGGGGGTGGAGATATGTCTACGTCCCCGAGGGGCGCGAGCCCCGTGAACTGAAGTGGCCCTGGTCGAAGCCGGGCGGACGAGCCGACACGCCGTAGCGGGCGGGAGTCCGCCCCGCCGGGTGAGGTGGTTGCGCCGAACCGACCACCCGCGCGGTGGCTCCGGTCGCGCGCGAGCACCATCGGTGGGGGACGGACAGGCCGTCCCGCGACCGGAGGTGATGGCATGTCAGGCCGACTGCTGCGCACGGCGTGCACCGCGGCACTGGTGACGGCCGCGGCGATCACCGCCGCCGGGAGCCAGGGCCCGGTGACCGCCCCGGCCACCGCCCCCGTGGCCCGCACCGCGCCCGTGCCCGTACCCACGCCCGTACCCGCCGCGCCGGGAGCGGGGAGCGGCGCGCCGACGGAAGCGACGGCCGAGACGGGCGAGGCGCAGGCGGAGGCCACGGCGGAGGCCGGGGGAGCCAGCCCGGCCGCGCAGGGGCTGGCCGGGACCATCGGGCGGCTCACCGCGCTCTACCGGCAGGCCGAGGACGCCGGTCTGCGCTACACCGGCGCCGCGCGGGCGCTCACCGCCCAGCGGGCCGAGACCGCCCGGCTCGGGCGCGAGCTGACCCGGGTCAGGGACGCGCTCGCCGGGAGCAGGGTGGAGGCCGGGCGGCTGGCGCGGGAGCAGTACCAGGGACGGTCCGAGCTGTCGTCGATGCTGCGCATCCTCCTCTCCCGCCACCCCGAGCAGGCCCTCAACGAGACCCATCTGATGGAGCGCGCCGCCGCGCACCGGCTCGCCACCACCGCACGGCTGGAGAAGGGGACCGCCCGGGCCACCGCGCTCGCCCGGGCCTCCCGCGAGGCCCTGGACCGGGAGCGCGCCCTCGCCGCGCGGCAGCAGCGCGCACGGGACACGGCGACCGACCGGCTGCGCGCCGTGGAGCGCACCCTCGCCTCCCTGACCGCGCCGGAACTCGCCCGGCTGACCTCCCCCGCCGCCCAGCGGCAGCTGACGGCGGGTCCGCTCGCCGGCGGCGCATACCTGCCGACCGCGCGCGGAGCGCGGGCCGTGCGGTACGCCGTCGAACAGATCGGGAAGCCGTATGTGTGGGGGGCCGAGGGCCCGGAGGCGTTCGACTGCTCGGGGCTGACCTCGCAGGCGTGGGCGGCGGCCGGGAGGCCCGTCCCGCGCACCAGCCAGGAGCAGTGGGAGCGTCTCCCGAGGGTGCCGCTGCGCTCTCTGCGCCCCGGTGACCTGGTGGTCTACTTCCCCGGGGCGACCCATGTGGCGATCTATCTGGGCGACGGCCGGGTGGTGCAGGCGCCCCGCCCCGGTGCCACCGTCAAGGTCTCCCCCATCGCTGCCAACCCCGTGCTCGGCGCGGTCCGCCCCGATCCGGACGGCGTCCCGCTGAGCGCGGCGGCCCATGTCCCGCCGAGGCTGCCCGAGGGCGCCACGGCGGGACCGGACACCGGCTACTCGGCGGCGGACGCCCCGGCGGAGGCCGCAGCCTCGGCGAGATAGGCCCCGGCGCGCTCGGGCTCGTAGAAGAAGTTCTCGAAGTCCGAGGGATCGTTGAACCCATTGGCGAACCGGTCCGCCACGGGCTGGAGCTGCCCGGCCGCGCCGATCACCTGGAGCACGTGCTCCGGCGGCGGCGCCAGCATCGCGTTGGTCCACTTGGTGACATGGCGGGCGGTCTGCCAGTAGCGGTCGAACGCGGACTGCATCCACGCGCCGTCGAAGGGACGGTCGCCGTGGTCGACGATCGACGCGAGATAGGAGGCGGCGCACTTGGACGCGGAGTTCGAGCCCTGACCGGTGATCGGGTCGTTGGCGACGACGACATCGGCGACGCCGAGGACCAGTCCACCGCCGGGGAGCCGGCCGATCGGCTTCCGCACGGTCGGGGCGTACCGCCCGGCGAGCGTGCCGCCCGCGTCGGTCAGTTCGACCTTGGTGGCACGGGCGTACTCCCACGGGAGGAAACGTTCCAGCAGCTCCAGGGTGAGCCGGAGGTGCTCCTCCGGGTCCTTGATCCCCTGGAAGGCGTCGAGCGGCCCGCCGGGGACGCCCTCCCAGAAGAGGATGTCCGCGCGCCCGGAGACCGTGTAGGTCGGCATGACGAACAGCTCGCCGACACCGGGCACGAGATTGCAGCGGACCGCGTCGAACCCGGGGTGCTCCGGGCGCGGGCCGAGCCCGTGCACATAGGCGACGGCCAGCGCGCGCTGCGGGGTGTCGTACGGGGAGCGGGCGGCGTCCCGGCCGAACATGGAGACCAGTTCGCCCTTGCCCGCCGAGACCATCACCAGGTCGTAGGTGCGGGAGAAGTAGTCGAGGTCGCCGACGGCCGCGCCGTGGATGACGAGCTGTCCGCCGCGCTGGGCGAAGGTCTCCATCCAGCCGGCCATCTTCACGCGCTGGTCGACGGACTGGGCGTAGCCGTCGAGCATGCCGACCCAGTCGACGACGCGCTGCGCCTCGGGACCGGCGACGGAGACGCCGACCCCCTGGATCTTCGGGGCCTGGGTCTCCCAGAAGTTGATGCCGAGGTCGCGCTCGTGCTGGAGCGCGGTGTGGAACATGCACTGGGTGGACATCACACGGCCGGAGCGGATCTCCTCCGCCGTGCGGTTGGACATGAGGGTGACCTCGTAGCCCTTCGACTGGAGGCCGAGGGCGAGCTGGAGACCGGACTGGCCGGCTCCGACAATGAGTATCTTCCGCATCCGGGGGAGTCTCTTTCGTCTGGACGAAGCGGTACGGGACCGTGGGGGTTACTCGGGGGTGGCTTCGAGCGCATGGGCCACCAGTTCGAGCAGTGACCCGACCACGGTGGTCTTCTTGCGCGCGTCCATGATCACAATCGGTACATGTACCGGTATGGTCAAGGCCTCCCGTACGTCCTCGGTCTCGAAGAGCTGCGATCCGTCGAAGTGATTGACGGCCACGATGTACGGCAGCCCGCTGCTCTCGAAGTAGTCGAGCGCGGGGAAACAGTCGGAGAGCCGCCGGGTGTCGGCGAGCACCACGGCGCCGATCGCGCCGCGCGCCAGGTCGTCCCACATGAACCAGAAGCGCTGCTGGCCCGGCGTGCCGAACACGTACAGCACCAGATCGGCGTCGAGCGTGATCCGGCCGAAGTCCATGGCCACGGTGGTGGTCAGCTTCTCCGGCGTGGAGGAGAGGTCGTCGGTCTCCTCGCTCGCCTGGGTCATCAGCGCCTCGGTCTGGAGCGGGGTGATCTCCGAGACCGCGCCGACGAAGGTGGTCTTGCCCACGCCGAAGCCGCCCGCGACCACGACCTTGGCGGTGGTGGGGGCCCGGGTGTGGTCGAGCTGCCAGTCCTGGAGGCCCTCCTCGGCAGGGCTGAACCACTCCGGTGAGCCGGACCGGGACCCGGTGCCGGAGCCCGGGCCCGGGCCGGGGTCCGGATCGAGGACGGGGGCGGGGTCCGCCCCGCGTACGCCGGAGCCAAGCGTGTCAGAGGCGGCGGAGTCCACTCAGCACCCTTTCAAGCAGTGCGCGTTCGGGCCGTCCCGGGCCGTGCCCGGTGCCGTACACACGGATCTTTCCCTGGTCGGCGAGGTCGCTGAGAAGCACCCTGACGACGCCCAGTGGCATCTTGAGGATCGCCGAGATCTCGGCGACCGTACGCATTCTTCGGCACAGCTCGACGATGGCCTGCAACTCGGGCATGACCCGGGTCGACAGATCGCCCTTCGGCAGCTCCCGGCGCTCTTCCGGGGCTTCGAGCGCGGCCACGAACGTCTCGACCAGCAGCACATGGCCGAAGCGGGTGCGGCCGCCGGTCAGGGAGTAGGGGCGTACGCGGGCGGGCCGGCGGTTCTCGCCCCGCACCGGGAGCCCGGAGGGGGTGGAGGACGGCGGGGTCGGGGACGGCGGGGGAGGCGAGGACGTCACCGGGGGCCCTCCAGGGACTGGCGCAGCTCACTGCGGAGTTCGGGGGTGAGGACATGGCCGGCGCGGCCCACGAAGAGGCCCATGTGGTAGGCGACGACGGACATGTCGCAGTCCGCGTCCGCGGAGACTCCGAGGAGCGAGCCGTCGCTGATCGACATGATGAACACGCAGGCGCCCTCCATGGCGACCATGGTCTGTTTGACGCCCCCGCCCTCCATCAGCCGGGCGGCGCCGATGGTGAGGCTGCCGATGCCCGAGACGATGGTGGCGAGATCGGCGCTGGAGCCCTTGGGGCCGTCCTGGGCCGTGGTCACCGCCGCCGGGGCGGGGGTGTTCTGCGCCGGGTCCGAGGACAGCAGCAGCAGTCCGTCGGACGAGACGACGGCGACCGAGCGCAGACCAGGCACCTCCTCCACCAGATTGCTCAGCAACCAGTGCAGATTGCGGGCCTCACTGCTCAGGCCGAACGTGCCGGTCGCAGTCAACTGCGTGCCTCCTCGACTGTGTCCCCCGCTTCTTCGGGTGCCGTGCGCGTGATCTCCGCCTCGGCTTCCTGGCGGCCCTTGTCGGCGGCTCGCTGGAATCCCCCCAGCCTGCGGCGGAGGGCGTCGGCGTCGACGCTGCCGGTGCGCTCACCGGGTGCCGCGGCGGGCTTGACGACCTTGGGCGTGCGCTTGGGCAGGCCCTTGTCGGTGACGCGGTCCCAGACGGGCGCGGCGCCCGCCGCCGGCTCGGGAGCCACGGCCCGAGCGGGTTCCCCGGCCCGCTCGGACTCGGTCGCGGATGGATGGGCCGCGGCCGTGGGGTGTGCGGACGATGCGCCGTGCGCATCGACGTCGTGGGGGGTGGGTGCCTCGGGGAGGCGCATGGTGAAGGTGGGTTCGTCGACTCCGTCGGGGGTGCGCCCATGGGAGTCGGCTTCACCGGTGGCCTCGGCGGCCCCCGCCGCACCGGCAGTCTGAGGCACCCCGGCCTCACCGGTCGCCCGGTCGAACCCAGCCGCCCCGGAAGCCCGGGGCAACCCCGCCTCACCGGAGGCCCGGGTCTCCCCGGCCTCACCGGTCGCCCGGTCGAACCCAGCCTCGCCGGCGTTTGAGGCGCGGGGGTTCGGGGGCAGGCCCCCGACCGGAGCCCGCACCACGCCGGCACCCGTGGCCCGGGGACCGTCCTCGAACGCCGGACCGGCCGAATCCACCGGCGGCCCGTCCGTCTCGGGGGCGGCGGACGTCTCCGACGCCCTCACCGCCGCCTCCGCCGCCGCCACCACCGGGTCGGTGGACGGAAGGGAGTGGCGGGGCGCCGGAGGAAGCGCGTTGGAGTTGGCCTCCGCCACCGACCCGGGGAGCCCGACCGGAGTGGAGCCGGTGTCCGACATCGACGCCGGACCATCCCCGGGAAGCTCCTTGGGCAGCAGGCCCTGCGGCAGCACCACCACGGCGGTGACCCCACCCTGCGCCTGCTCGCGCAACTGCACCCGGACACCGTGCCGCTCGGCCAGCAGCCCGGCCACCCGCAGCCCGAGGCCCTCCGCGTCACCGCCGGAGGGAGCCATCTCGTACGACTGAGGGTCCTCCAGACGGGCGTTCAGCTCGGCGAGGCGCCCGGCGGTCATCCCGATGCCGCCGTCCTGCACGGAGAGCATCACCTCACCGCTCTCCAGGAGCCAGCCCGACAGTTCGACCTGGGCGTCCGGCGGCGAGAAGGAGGTGGCGTTCTCCAGCAGCTCGGCTATCAGATGGCTGAGGTCGTCTGCGGCGAACCCGGCGACCTGGGAGTGCGGCGGCAGGGACTGGATGACCACCCGCTCGTACCGCTCGATCTCGCTGACGGCGGCCCGCAGCACATCCACCAGCGGCACCGCCCCGACATGCCCGTGGCCGTGCTCATGGCCCGCGAGAACCAGCAGGTTCTCGCTGTGGCGGCGCATGACGGTGGCCATGTGGTCGAGCTTGAAGAGGGTGGCCAGGCGCTCCGGGTCCTGCTCGCGCTCCTCCAGCTTCTCGATGACACCGAGCTGACGCTCGACCAGTCCGAGGGTGCGCAGCGAGAGATTGACGAAGGTGTGGTCCACGGTGTGCCGCAGCCGGCGCAGCTCCGCGGTCAGCTCGCCGGTGTTCTCGCGCAGCTCGGCACGGGCGGCGGAGAGCTTCGCGGCGAGCACGTCGCGGGAGGCGTTGGCCTCGGCGCGGTCGCTCTCGATGGCCCCGGCGCGGGCGGACAGCTCGCGCACCCGGCCGTGGAGGGTGTTGAGGGAGCGGACGACCTGGGCGAACTCGTCGTTGCGCCCGGTGAAGCCGACGGGCTCCTCGGTCTCGGGGGCGGCCGCGAGACGGGCGGCGCCGATCCGGAGCACGGCGAGCGGACGGGTGAGGGTGCGGGCGACGGCGGCGGAGACGCCGATGGAGAGCAGCACCAGACCGCCGAGGACCGCGACCTGGATCTCCAGGGCGGTGACATCGTCGTCCCGGAGGGTCTCCAGACCGGTGATCCGCTCAGAGGCCAGGGAGGACTCGACGCCGCGCATCTGGTCGATCCGGGCGGTGAGCGCGGCCTCCAGCCGCTCCTGCCCCGCCTCGCGGTCGCTGTCGGAGAGCCGGGGCTGGTCGGTGAGGCGGGAGAGGTAGGTCTCGGCGGACTTCACCTCGGCACCGGTGACGGTGGCGGCGAGCGAGTCGCGGGCGTCCTTGCCCGCGGCCTGGTCGAAGTCGGCGAGGGCGGCCAGCTCGCGCACCCGGGCCTGCTGGGCGGCGGCGCTGAGCCCGTCGCGGGCCTCGGTGGCGGCCTTGCCCTCGTCGCTCTCCGTCTCGACCGGCAGTCCGGTGATCGGGTCGATCTCGGTGACGGGCTCCGGGGCCGGCACGGCGAGGGCGGCCAGCAGCAGCCCCCGGGTGGCCGACGCCTGCTCGACGGCGAGGCCCAGCTCGGCGGAGGCGCGGGCGGCCCGGGCGGCTCCGGAGGCGCGCGGCGGGGACGCGTCGGCCAGCTCGTCGGCGAGGGCCTGGAGGGAGCCGATGACGGCGGTGTACGCCCGGTGGGCCTCCATCGCCGAGCCCTTGCCGGTCATGGCGGTGCGCCGGACCGAGGGGACGGTGGCCAGCTCGCGGCGGAGGTCGGCGCGGTCGTCCGGGATGGTGCCCCGGATCTCGTCTATCTGCCGGTCGACGCGGGCGCTGCGGGCGTCGGTGACCTGGCGCCGCTCCTTCCGGGGGCCCTGCTGCTCGTCCCGTCCGGCGGCGATGTACGCGGTGACCTCGTCGCGCTCGTCGGAGAGCGAGTGGGCGAGGGTGACGGCCTGCCGGTTGAGCTGGGCGAGGGTGACCAGTCGCTGGGACTCGCGGAGCTCTCCGGAGCCGGCGAGGACACCGGGGGCGCCGGCGCCGATCACCACCAGGCTGACGACGGCGACTCCTGTGACCAGCCGGCCGCGCACCCGCTTGGCCCGGCCGGAGGCGACAGGGACCGGCGAGGGGCCCTGTGCCGGATACGTCTCAGGGACCAGGGGGGCCTGAGGCCGCTTCTTCTGCACCGGTGCTCGCAATCCTGCTTGACTCGTCCACCCTCTGAAACACGGAGCAGAGATGACGACCGGTCACACACATGATCCCACCCCTGGCACGACATAAGACCATTCCAGTGCTTTTGGGAGGGGGGCGCACAGTCGGCCGCTCCGCCACCTGAACGAGTGAACATCACTGGGGAGTTGGCAAACAACTCCTCTCGGTGGCGATCAAGGGCCTCCGGCGGGCACTGACTGGATCTTCCGGCCGGGCTTTGGCAGGATGCGCGCCCGCAGCACGGCCCGATGACCCGTCAGACCTTTCGAACAGCCTCTGACCTGCTCGTACGGACAGCTTGTGCAGGTGTGCAGGCGCCGTGAACACATCGTGCAGACTGGGGCCCATGCGTATGGATCTGGCCACTTCGCCGAGTTCACCCGAACGCCCCAACGAGGACTGGGCATCCGTGGCCCTGCCAGCGTCCGGCCAGGGTGGATCGCTCGTGGTGCTGGACGGGGTGACTCCCCCGACGGGCGACTGCGGCTGCGTGCACCCGGTCCCCTGGTTTACCGCCCGGCTCGGCGGCGCGCTGCTCGAACTGTCCGCTTCTCGGCCGGATACGCCCCTGGCCGGGATTCTCTCCGCGGCAATCCGGCGCACCGCCGACGCCCACCGGAAGAGCTGTGACCTTTCTCACGTTCGAACTCCGCAAGCAACGGTCGTCCTCGTCCGCTGGGGCGACCCGTCGGGCGATGTGGAGTATCTGGTGCTCTCGGACTCGACCCTGCTGATCGAGGCGCCGGACGGCTCGGTGCGCGCGGTCCTGGACGACCGGCTGGACCGGCTCCCCCGCGAGGCGCTGCGCACCCACGCGTCGGCGGACGCGCTGCGGAACGCGGAGGGCGGGTTCTTCACGGCCGCGGCCGACCCCGGGGTGGCCGCCCGCGCCGTGACCGGGCGCACCGCGCGCGCCGGCGTGCGCTCGGTGGCCGCGCTGACGGACGGCGCCTCGCGCTGGGTGGACATGTTCGGGCGGGGCGACTGGGCGCAGGCGCTCGGGGTGCTGCGCGAGGAGGGCGCGCAGGGGCTGATCGACCGGGTGCGGGAGGCGGAGTCGGCGCCGGAGCGGGAGGGGGCGGTCCGCGGCAAGCGCCACGACGACGCGACGGCCGTCTTCGCGGAGCTGTGAGGCCGCGCCGGAGGGCCGCGGGCCCCGGCGGTCAGTCCTCGGACCGGCTGTTCAGCTGATGGAGCAGCCGGGCCAGCTCCGCGATCTCCCCCCGGTCCCAGCCGGCGAGCTTGGCGACATAGCGCTCGCGGCGCGCGTCCCTCACTCGGCGGAACCGCTCCAGACCTTCTTCGGTGAGCCGTACGAGTGAGGCCCGGCCGTCCGCCGGGTCGGGTTCCCGGACCACGAGACCCAGCTCCTCCAGCGCCCGCAGCTGCCGGCTCATCGTCGCCTTGCCGACGCCGAAGTACCCGGCGAGGTCGGTGGCGCGCAGCGACCCGGACTCCTCCAGGCGTACGAGCAGTCCGTAGGCGGCGGCCTCCAGATCGGGGTGGAGCTGACGGGCCATCTCGCCCGACGAGGCCCTGGCGCGGCGGTGGAAGACGGCCAACTCCCGTTCCAGGGCGAGGAATACGTGGTCCACACCACTCTCGCCCTGGGGGCCGGCTTCCCTTCCCATACCGCTTCTGTGCACGTCAGCACCCCTCGTACGCTTTCCGAATCCTGAAAGTTTCCGCCACCGGCGTCCATTGCCGCAGCTCGTCCAGTATTTCGCAGGCGTAGACCATCGGCGGCACCCCGCACCCCTTCCACGGGGCTTTCTCCGCGCGTAGCTTCGCATATGGCATGTCCACACCATATTGCTCCATCGCGGGCATGTCGTCGGATCGTCACATCCCCCCACCCAAGGTCCGCGGAGGCACGCTATGACCGTGCACAGATCCGGAACGACCGTCCCCCTCAGCTCGTCGGGAAGACCCCGCCGCTCGCTCCTGGCAGCGGCCGGCGCCCTTCTCGCGGTCCTCTCCCTCCTCCTCACCCTCCCCGGCTCCGCCGGCGCGACCGACACTCCCCCACGGGGCTCCGCCTATCTGGGCATGGGTGTCATCGAGCACGACGGCCAGGGAGGTCTGCCGCGCGGGAACCGCGCCGCCCAGACGGAAGGCGTCGACGTCTCCAGCCACCAGGGCAACGTCAACTGGTCGGCGCTGTGGAGCAGCGGCGTGAAGTGGTCCTATGTGAAGGCCACGGAGGGCACCTACTACAAGAACCCGTACTTCACCCAGCAGTACAACGGCTCGTACGACATCGGCATGGTCCGGGGCGCGTACCACTTCGCCACCCCCGACACGGCGACCGGTGCCGCCCAGGCCGACTACTTCGTCAGCAACGGCGGCGGCTGGAGCCGGGACGGCAGGACCCTGCCGGGCGCCCTCGACATCGAGTGGAACCCGTACGGGGACGCCTGCTACGGCAAGTCGCAGTCGGCGATGGTGAGCTGGATCAGGGACTTCCTCAACCGGTACAAGGCACGCACCGGCCGGGACGCCGTGATCTACACGTCCACCAGCTGGTGGACCCAGTGCACCGGCAACTACGCCGGCTTCGGGGCGAGCAGTCCGCTGTGGATCGCCCGCTACAACACCACCCCCGGGACGCTTCCGGCCGGGTGGGGGTTCCAGACGATGTGGCAGTACACCTCGTCCGGGCCGATCGTGGGCGACCACAACAAGTTCAACGGGGCCTACGACCGGGTCGTGGCCCTCGCGAACGGCTGAGCGGCCGTCCGGCGCCGGCCGGCACCGCCCCGTGCCCGGTCCCTGCCCCTGTCCCGGGTCAGGACCAGTGCGCGGGGCGGTCCAGCGTCCCCGGGAGCCGGGTCGAGGAGTCGCCCCGGGCCGCGTTGACCTGCGGCTGGGTGAGGAAGAAGGCCTCCGACAGATCGGCGCCGGAGAGGTCGGCGGCCCGCAGATCGGCGCCGATGAGGTCGGCCCGGCGCAGATCGGCCCCCGAGAGGTCGGCGGCGATGAGATACGCGCCCCGCAGGCTCACCCCGCGCAGATCGGCGCCCCTGAGGCGGGCCCCCATGAGGTCGGCTCCCCTGCGGTCCTTCCTCCGCCGCCCGGGGACACCGGCGCGCACCAGCTCGCTGGCGCGCAGGAGCAGCACATTGACCCGCTCCCGGTGCGCGCCCACATCGAGCCCGGCCAGCTCGCCGGGGCCGAGCAGGGTGAGCGCCCCGGTCTCGTCGAGCAGCTCCCGCAGGGCGGGGTGGAGGGCGCGGGCGGGCGGGAGGGTGAGCGCCTCGGTCAGGTACCAGAGGAGTTCCTGGAGCTGCCGGACGACGGGGAAGACCGCGAGGACCGCGTCGGTGGCGGCCGGGGAATCCCGCCAGTCGCGGCCCGCGAAGGTCACCTGGGTGACCTTCTGGCCGGCGCCGAAGCAGTCGTAGACCGTGCAGCCGGGGAAGCCGCTCCGGCGCAGACGGGTGTGGATGCCGCAGCGGGAGTCGGCGGTGAGGTTGGGGCAGGGGGTGCCGGCCTTCTTGTCGAGGGCGAAGTCGGCGGAGGCGGAGAAGGGGAGGGCGACGCAGCAGAGCCCGGAGCAGTTGGCGCAGTCCGCCCGCAGCTCCTGCGCCCGGCTGCCCCGAGCACTGGTGTCCATCCCCCCATTCTCCCCTCCGCCCCTCACGCCCATCCGCCACACGAGGACACCCCCCGGGTCACGGGTGCCCGCACGCCGCGGGCCACGGTCGGGGGCCGGCCCCCGAACCCCCGAACCCCCGCGCCTCACACGCCGGCGAGGCTGAGTGTCGCAGCGCAAACACCCGGCGCAGCGGGAGAGCGACGACTCGGACACCGAGGAGGCCAGGCTTACACCTCGCCCCACCCGAAGCCGGGGAAACCAAGCCGGGGCACCTCCCGGAGGCACCTCTGGGGGAGTTCGAGGGCGACCCGCACCCGCGACACCCGGGGCCGCGCATGTCAGCCCGTCCGGCGCTTGAGGACAGCCCCCGCACCCCGGGACACCCACACCGGACACACCCAGCCCGTCCGGCGCTTGAGAACAGACCCCGCACCCCGGGAAACCCGCACCGGACACACCCAGCCCGTCCGGCGCTTGAGGACGGACCCCGCACCCCGGGAGGCCCGCACGGCGCGGGCCCCCGGGGCCGTCGGGGTCAGGCCGCCGCCGGGATCGGGAGGGCCGCCGGGGTCAGGGCGATGGAGAGGACCTGGCGGACATCGGTCACCGGATGAACCTCCAGCCCATCGAGGATCTCCGCGGGAACATCATCCAGATCCGCCTCGTTCCGCTTCGGAATCACCACCGTGGTGATCCCCGCCCGGTGCGCCGCCAGCAACTTCTGCTTCAGCCCGCCGATCGGCAGCACCCTCCCCGTCAGCGACACCTCCCCCGTCATCGCCACATCCGTCCGCACCGGCCGCCCCGACAGCAGCGACGCCAGCGCCGTCGTCATCGTGATCCCCGCGCTCGGCCCGTCCTTCGGCACCGCGCCCGCCGGGAAGTGGATGTGCACACCCCGGTCCTTGAGATCCGCCACCGGAAGCTCCGCTTCCGCACCGTGCGACCGCAGGAAGCTCAGCGCGATCCGCGCCGACTCCTTCATCACATCGCCGAGCTGCCCCGTGAGGGTCAGCCCCGACGCGCCCGTCTCCGGATCGGCCAGCGACGCCTCCACGAAGAGCACATCGCCGCCCGCCCCGGTGACCGCCAGCCCCGTGGCCACCCCGGGCACCGCGGTCCGGCGCTCGGCCGGGTCCTGCGCGGACTCGGGCACATGGTGCGGCCGGCCGATCAGCGGGCGCAGCTCCTCCGCTCCGATCGTGAACGGCAGCTCCCGGTCGCCCAGCTCGTGCTGGGCCGCCACCTTGCGCAGCAGCCTGGCGATGGAGCGCTCCAGATTGCGGACGCCCGCCTCACGGGTGTACTCCCCCGCGAGCCGCCGCAGCGCCGCGTCCTCCAGAACGACCTCCCCGCTCTCCAGCCCCGCCCGCTCCAGCTGGCGCGGGAGCAGGTGGTCCCGGGCGATGACGACCTTCTCGTCCTCGGTGTAGCCGTCCAGCCGCACCAGCTCCATCCGGTCGAGCAGCGCCTCCGGAATGGCCTCCAGCACATTCGCCGTCGCCAGGAAGACCACATCGCTCAGATCGAGCTCGACCTCCAGGTAGTGGTCGCGGAAGGTGTGGTTCTGCGCCGGGTCCAGCACTTCGAGGAGGGCCGCCGCCGGGTCGCCCCGGAAGTCCGAGCCGACCTTGTCGATCTCGTCCAGCAGCACCACCGGGTTCATCGACCCGGCCTCCTTGACCGCCCGGACGATCCGGCCCGGCAGCGCTCCGACGTAGGTGCGCCGGTGGCCGCGGATCTCCGCCTCGTCCCGGACACCGCCGAGCGCGACCCGGACGAACTTCCGCCCCATCGCGTGCGCGACGCTCTCGCCGAGGCTGGTCTTGCCCACCCCGGGCGGGCCCACGAGCGCGAGCACCGCGCCGCCGCGCCGCCCGCCGACCACGCCGAGCCCCCGGTCGGTGCGGCGCTTGCGCACCGCGAGGTACTCGGTGATGCGCTCCTTCACATCCTCCAGGCCCGCGTGCTCGGCGTCGAGGACGGTCTTCGCGCCCTGGATGTCGTACGCGTCCTCGGTGCGCTCGTTCCACGGCAGTTCGAGAACGGTGTCGAGCCAGGTGCGAATCCAGGAGCCCTCGGGGCTCTGGTCACTGGAGCGCTCCAGCTTCTCGACCTCCTTGAGCGCGGCCTCGCGCACACGCGGGGGCAGATCGGCGGCCTCGACCCGGGCCCGGTAGTCGTCGGACTCCTCGCCCTCCGCCTCGCCGTTCAGCTCGCGCAGCTCCTTGCGGACCGCGTCGAGCTGGCGCCGCAGCAGGAACTCGCGCTGCTGCTTGTCGACGCCCTCCTGGACGTCCTTGGCGATGGACTCGGCGACATCCTGCTCCGCGAGGTGCTCGCGGATCTGCTCGGTGGCGAGCCTGAGCCGGGCGACCGGGTCGGCGGTCTCCAGGAGCGCGATCTTCTGGGCGGTGCTCAGGAACGGCGAGTAACCCGCGTTGTCCGCGAGCTGGGACACATCGTCGATCTGCTGCACCCGGTCCACGACCTGCCAGGCGCCGCGGCGCTTGAGCCAGTCGGTGGCCAGGGCCTTGTACTCGGTGACCAGCTCGGTGAGCTGCCCGGGCAGCGGGGCGGGGACGGATTCGTCGATCCTGGTGCCCTCGACCCAGAGCGCCGCTCCGGGTCCGGTGGTGCCCGCGCCGATGCGCACCCGGCCGACGCCCCTGATGAGCGCGCCGGGGTCGCCGTCGGAGAGCCGTCCGACCTGCTCGACGCTGCCGAGCACGCCGATCGCCGCGTAGTTCCCGTCCACTCGCGGAACAAGCAGCACCTGCGGCTTGCTGCCACCGGTGGGGTGGAGCGCCTGCGCGGCCTCCACCGCGGCCCGCACCTCGGTGTCGGTCAGGTCGAGCGGCACCACCATTCCGGGCAGCACGACCTCGTCGTCGAGGGGCAGCACGGGCAGGGTGAGCGGTGTGACGGTCTGGGACTCAGCAGCCATGATCTCCCCTTAGGCAGTGAAGTTGAGCTATGTGGACTCAATGCACGGGGCCGCCCGGATGTTCCCGTCCCCGTGTTCGCTGTGAGCGATCACCCCGGAGCGGGCCGGCCGAGAACCGGACGCACCTCCGCGCGCGATAGAGGGGTGTGAGATGGACCCGCCCCGCGAGGGGAGACACCGAGGCCGACGGCGCGCGGGACGACGCGGCGCTGCTCCGCGCCGTCACCCGGGGTGACGCCGACGCGCTCGCCGCGCTCTACGACCGCCACGCGGGCTGGCTGCACGCCCGGCTCGCCCGCCGCTGCCCCGACCCGGAGACCGTGCGCGAGGTGCTCCAGGACACCTTCGTCACCGTCTGGCGCTCCGCCGCCTCCCACCGGGGCGGCGAGGCGGGCGGCTGGCTCTGGGTGATCGCCGCCCGCCGGCTGGTCGACGCCCAGCGGGCACACGCGAGGGCCGGCCGCCCGCGCCCCGGACCCGCGTGGTCACCGAGCGTGCCGTCGGCGGAGGACCGGGTGCTCGCCGGTCTGGAGTACGGGGATGTGGGCGCCGCGCTCGACCGGATCTCCCCGGAGCTGCGCGAGGTCCTGCGCGCCACCGTCATCGACGGGCTGACCACCCGCGAGGCCGCCCGGGTGCTGGGGATACCCGAGGGCACCGTCAAGACCCGCGCCCTGCGGGCCCGGCGCGAACTGCGCGCCGCACTGGACCTGCTCGCCCCGGAGACCGGCCCGCTGGGAGGCACGGCATGAGCGGTACGAACGGCATGAGCGGTACGAACGACACGGGCGGCACGAAGGGAACGAGCGGCACGAAGGGCACGGGCGGCATGGGCGGCTGGCATGTGAGCGAGCGCCTCGCCGGGGAGTACGCGCGGGGCACGGTGACCGAGCCCGACGCCTGGTCGCTGGAGACGCACGTCGAGAAGTGCGGGCCGTGCGCCGCCCGGGTCTCCGGCGCGGTGCGCGCGGGCGCCGCCGGTCCCGTGCTCGGCCTGGTCCGGGAGGCCGTCCTGGCCGAGACGGCCCCGCGCCCCCGGCCCGTACCGGCACCGCGCCCCGCCGGGGTGGGCCGGGCCGCGCGGGTGATGTGGGCGGCGGGGCCCGCGCTGCGCGGCTCCTGGCTGCTGGCGCTGGCGCTGGTGATCGCGGGCGCGCTCCTCCTGGCGTACGGAGCAGGCTTCGACGGCACGGGACCGCTGCTGCTGGCGCTCTCGCCCGCGCTCCCGCCCGCCGGGGTGGCGCTGTCGTACGGCAGACACGCCGACCCCCTGTACGAGATCACCGCCGCCACCCCCTCCGGGGGGCTGCGGCTGCTGCTGACCCGCACGGCGGCGGTGCTGGTGGTGAGCGTCCCGCTGCTGACCGCTGCCGGGGCGCTGCTGCCCCGCTCCCCGGGCGGCTCCGGGGCACCGGGCCCGGGGGCCTGGCTGCTGCCGGGGCTCGCGCTGACCCTGGCCGCGCTGGCCCTGGGCTCCTGGATCGGCTGCCGGGTCGCGGCCTCCGTGCTGGCCGGCGGCTGGAGCGCGCTGATCCTGTCCACCGCGCAGGGCGCCATGCCGGGAGAGCTGGGGGCCGAGCTGGCCCGCCATGTCTCCGGCCCGGCCACCCAGGGCGGCTTCGCGGCGGCGGCCGTGGTGTGCGGGGCGCTGCTCGCCGTACGCCGTTCATCCTTCGACCACCTGGAGCGAGTGTGAGTACGCCGGTGAGAGTGGACGGGCTGACCGTCCGGCACCGCAGAACGGTCGCGCTCGACGCGGTCGCGCTGGAATTCGGCCGGGGGGTGCACGGGCTCCTCGGCCCGAACGGCGCCGGCAAGACCTCGCTGATCCGTGTCCTGGCGACGGTCGCGGCACCCGCGGCCGGCCGGGTCGAGCTGCTGGGCCGCGATGTGTCGGCGCACCGGGAGCGCGCGGAGGTGCGGCGGCGGCTGGGGTATCTGCCGCAGGAGTTCGGCTTCTACCCCGGTTTCACCGTCCGGGAGTTCGTGTCGTACATCGCCTGGCTGAAGGAGATGGCGCCGGACACGGTGCCCGGCGCGGTGGAGACGGCGGTGGAGCGGGTCGGACTCGCGGACCGTATCGACGCGAAGGTACGGACCCTGTCGGGCGGCATGGTCCGCCGGGTGGGGATCGCCCAGGCGATCGTGAACGAACCGGAGCTGCTGCTGCTGGACGAGCCCACGGCCGGGCTCGACCCGGAGCAGCGGGTGGAGTTCCGGGCGCTGCTCCGGGAGGTGGGGACCTCGGCCACCGTGATCGTCTCCACCCATCTGGTGGAGGACGTGGCGGCGGCGTGCGGCCGGGTGACCCTGATCGAGTCGGGGCGGGTGGCCTACCGGGGCAGCACCGAGGAGCTGACGGAGCTGGGCGGGGCGCCGTCCGGGGACGCGGTCAGCGGGATCGAGCGGGGATACACGGCGGCGCTCCGCGCCCACCGGGGCGCCGGCGCGGAGGCGGGGCGATGAGGCACACCGACCCCTGGGACCCGGGGCTGTCCCGCGCCGCCGTCGGGGCGGGGGTTCCGCGATGAGCGGGGTCTCCGGCGGCGGGGGCGGCCGGGCACGGCGGGCGCATCCGCTCCGCAGTGAGCTGCTGCGGGGGTCCGCGCCCTGGGCCGGGGCCGCCGCGCTGCTCGCGGTGGCGATCCCGCTGTGGACCAAGTCGCAGGAGTGGCAGGGCAGCTGGACCGCCACCCTGGAGCTGCTGCGGGCCGTGGCCAGCGTGTTCGTGGGCCCGCTGGCTCTGGCGGCGGGGTGCTGGCAGGGGCAGCGGGAGCTGCGGCGGCGCACCGGCGATCTGCTCGCGGCCTCCGCCCGGGGGCCGCTCGCGCGGACGCTGATGGCGGCGCTGCCCACGGCGCTCTGGCCGGCCGGGGTCTTCCTCCTCGGCGCCGCCGCCGCGCTGCTGGCCTGTCTGCCGTACACCTCGGCGGGCCGGCCCGACCCGCTCGCGCCGCTCGCGGACGCCGTCTTCATCGCGGCGATGGGCCTGATCGGGTACGCCATCGGCGCCCGGGTGCGCCGGCGGCTCACCGCTCCGCTGCTGGGCGTCATCACGCCCTTCGCCTTCGGACAGCTGACCCTCGGGACGCACGGCGCCCGGCATCTGATCCCGTACGGCGCCGAGGGACTCATGGACGAGGCGGTCTCGGTCTGGTGGCAGCCGCCGGCGGCGATGGTGTGGGCGGGCGGGCTGGCGGGGGCCGCGGTCCTCGCCCACGCGGCCCGCCGCCGGTACACGGCGCTGGTGCCGCTGGCGGCGGCCGTCGTCGCGGGGGTGCTGATCGCCCGGACCGGGGACGGCATGTGGCGCCCGGACCCGCTCTCCCAGCGGCAGGTGTGCGACACATCGGTCCGGCCGGCGATCTGTGTGAACGCGCTCCACCCCGGCATGCTGCCGGAGGTGCGGGACGCCCTGTCCCGGATCACCACCCGGCTGGAGGGGGTGGAGAACCTGCCGGTCCGCTTCTCCGACCTGCGCCGGGACCCGGGGCCCGGGGAGGCGAGGCTGCCCATGATCAGCCCGCTGGGCTGGGTCGTCGTCCGGGGGAAGCTGACCGACCCGGAGATCTACGCACGGGAGGCCGCCCAGGAGCTGACCGGTATGAGCGCGAGCGGCATGGGGGAGCCCTGCGCCGACCGGTACGAGGACGAGCGGGTGCGGGCGGTCGACTCGGCCGTCGTGGAGTGGCTGGTGCCGAGGCCCGCCGCCTACGGCTCCGCGCTGGAGTGGGTGGAGGCCGGTGGGGACAAGGCGGAGATCGCCCGGGCCAGGGCGGAGCTGAAGAGGTTCGAGGAGGCGCTGGGCGCGCTGGAGGGCATGGGCGGGGAGGAGCGCGGGGCCTGGCTCTCGCGGTACTTCGCGACGGTCGCGGTGTGCGACCCGAGCCGGGTGCCCGCGCTGTGAGCGCGTGGGCGGGGCCGATGCTGTACGTCCGTTCGCGCGGGCTGCCCGGGGTGGTGGGGGTGCTCGCCGCGACCGCCGCCTTCGTGGCCTGGTGGGGGTCCGGGGGCCCGGAGCCCGTCCTCCCGCTGGTGGCGCTCGCGCCGCTGGTCGCGGCGGCGGCGATCGGGACGAGCTTCCACACCCCCGGCGGTGAGCTGGACCGGACGGCGGTCGCGCCGTGGTGGCCGCGCCGCCTCTCCCATCTGGTCGCCCTCACCGCCCTCGCCTCCCTCGCGCTGGCCCTGGTGGCCCCGGAGACCATCCGCCCCGGCCCGGACCCGGGGACCCCGGTGGTGCTCGGCGCGGAGGCGATGGCCCGGAACACGGTGGGGGCGGCGGGGCTGGCGGCCCTGGGGGTGAGGGTGGTGGGGGCTCGGCTGAGCTGGGTGGTGCCGCTGGGGTATCTGGGGGTGGTGTTTCTGGGGGTGGGGGATGTGGGGGCGGTGTGGGGTTGGGCGGCCCGTGCGGAGGGGGATCTCACCGCCGCCCTGACAGCCGCCGCCCTCTTCACCACAGGAGCCTCCCTCTCGACCCTCCACCCCCGCCCCTCCGGCGGTTGAGCAGCACCACCCCAGCCCCTCCGGCGATTGAGGAGCGGGGGTTCGGGGGCCGGCCCCCGACCCGGGCCCGCAGCGTGCGGGAACCTGTGGACCGGGGTCCGTCCTCGAACTCCCCCAGAGCCGCCTCCGGGAGGTACCCCCGGACGGGCTGGAGACGCGCGGGTTCTCGGGGACGGGGCCCGGCAGGCGGGCACTCGTGCCCCGCTGCGGGTGAAGGTGGCTGAAATCGGTTGCCCCGGGCGGGTGGGGACACCAGCATGAGCCCCACCGCCCCCCGGACCGGAGGTCCCATGCCCCACAGCGCCCCCGTCGTCCTCGACCGCCGCCAAGGCCCCCACGGCGAAGTCGTCCTCCGCCGCCACGGCGACCACCACGAGATCATCGCCAACGGCTGCTTCCTGATGGACACCTCCGACGGCCGCTCCGAGCGCCTTCTCATCGACGCCGCCCACCACGCCCTCCGCACCCGCTCCCCGGCCCACCGCCCCTCACTCCTCATCGGCGGTCTCGGGGTCGGCTTCTCCCTCGCCCACGCCGCCAATAACCCCCATTGGCGACATATCGCCGTCGTGGAGCGAGAACAGGCCATCATCGACTGGCATGTCTCCGGCCCCCTGGGCCGGTTCTCCGGCCCCGCCCTCGCCGACCCGAGAAGCGTGATCCTCCGCACTGATCTGCTGACCCACCTCCGCTCCCCCGGCGCCCGCTATGACGCCCTCTGTCTGGATATCGACAACGGCCCCGACTGGACCGTCACCGACGACAACGAGAACCTCTACTCCCCGGCCGGACTCGCCCTGTGCGCGGAGAAGTTGGAACCGGGCGGAGTGCTCGCCGTGTGGTCCGCGAAACCCTCCCCCGCTTTCGAAGATACCTTGCGGAATGCCGGTTTCACCGGGGTAAGAACCGAAGAGATCCGGGTTGCCCGAGGCGCCCCGGACGTGGTCCACCTCGCCGTCCGGCCTGCGTAGCCCGGACCGTCCAACTGCCTTTACGCTGCTGAGCTACAACACACAGACCACAGATCTACCAAGCGCACACGGTTCGTGAGAGCGCTTACAGGGGCGGGCGATGGAACAGACACACTCCACCCAGAACGGCGCGGCGGCCACGCCCGGCGCCCAGCGCCGGGTGCTGGTCGTCGAGGACGACACCACCATCGTCGACGCCATCGCCGCACGGCTGCGGGCCGAGGGCTTTCTGGTGCAGACCGCCGCCGACGGGCCCGCCGCGGTCGACGCGGCCGAGGCATGGCAGCCCGATCTGATGGTGCTCGATGTGATGCTCCCCGGCTTCGACGGGCTGGAGGTCTGCCGCCGGGTGCAGGCCCAGCGGCCGGTCCCGGTGCTGATGCTCACCGCGCGGGACGACGAGACCGACATGCTGGTCGGGCTCGGGGTCGGCGCCGACGACTACATGACCAAGCCGTTCTCGATGCGGGAGCTGGCCGCGCGGGTGCATGTGCTGCTGCGCCGGGTGGAGCGGGCCGCGCTCGCCGCCGTCACCCCCCGCAGCGGCATCCTGCGCCTGGGCGAGCTGGAGATCGACCACGCCCAGCGCCGGGTCAGGGTCCGGGGCGAGGACGTGCATCTGACCCCGACCGAGTTCGATCTGCTGGTCTGCCTGGCCAACACCCCGCGCGCGGTCCTCTCCCGGGAGCAGCTGCTCGCGGAGGTCTGGGACTGGGCGGACGCCTCCGGCACCCGGACCGTGGACAGCCACATCAAGGCCCTGCGCCGCAAGATCGGCGCCGAGCGCATCCGTACCGTCCACGGCGTCGGCTACGCGCTGGAGACGCCGGCGCCATGAGGCGGTGCCAGGAGCAGCAGCCCCGCAGGTCGGTCTCCATCTCGATCAAGACCAAGCTCGGCACCCTGGTCGTCGTCTCGGTCTTCATCACCACCGGCCTGCTGCTCGTCGCCCTGCGCACCTCCACCGAGCTGCGTTTCATCACGGTCTTCTCGGTGATCGCCACCCTGTTGATCACCCAGTTCGTGGCGCACGGCCTGACGGCGCCGCTGGACGAGATGAACCGGGTGGCCAAGGGGATATCGCACGGGGACTTCACCCGGCGGGTGCGGGGCGCGGACCGCCGGGACGAGCTGGGGGACCTGGCGTCCACCATCAATCTGATGGCGGACGACCTGGAGGCGGTCGACCGGCACCGCAAGGAGCTGGTCGCCAATGTCTCGCACGAGCTGCGCACCCCGATCGCCGCGCTCCGGGCCGTCCTGGAGAACGTGGTGGACGGGGTGTCCGCCGCCGACCCGGAGACCATGCGGACCGCGCTGAGGCAGACGGAGAGACTGGGCCGGCTCGTGGAGACCCTGCTCGACCTCTCCCGGCTGGACAACGGGGTCGTACCGCTGCGGGCCCGCCGCTTCGAGGTGTGGCCGTATCTCTCCGGGGTGCTGAAGGAGGCGAACCTGGCGGCGGCCCAGCGGGGGCTGGCCTCCGGGTCGGGCCATCACACCCGTACGGATGTCCATCTGCACCTGGACGTCTCACCGCCCGAGCTGACCGCCCACGCGGACGCCGAGCGGCTGCACCAGGTGGTGGCGAATCTCATCGACAACGCGGTGAAGCACTCCCCGCCGCACGGCCGGGTGACCGTGCGGGCCCGGCGCGGCCCGCTTCCGGAATCGCTGCGGCTGGAAGTGGAGGACGAGGGTCCGGGCATTCCGGAGCCGGAGCGCCACCAGGTCTTCGAGCGGTTCAACCGGGGCGCCGTCAGCTCGCCGCACGGCAAGGGCAGCGACGGCGGCACGGGGCTCGGCCTGGCCATCGCCCGCTGGGCCGTGGATCTCCACGGCGGACAGATAGGGGTGGCCGAATCGGCGCGGGGCTGTCGCATCCAGGTCACCCTGCCGGGGATTCCGGGACAGCGGGGTTGACGTAGGGTTCGAACCGGAAGCAACCCTTCTGTGTCCACCGGGCGAGGCCGGGCCCCCAGCAGGGGCCTCGGGGCCGGACCGCAGATCGCCGCGCGGGTCTCTCTTACCAGCGGCGAGGGCAAACCGTGCTTATTTCCCGCCATACCCAGCCCCGAAACCCGTCTTTCGGTGTGACTTGCGCGACTGTGGCCCGCCCGGCCTGCACCTCTCGGCCGGGGAGGCGTAGCCTTGATTCCCGCTGTCCATCACCTTGTGAAGCGGAAGAGGGCGGTTGCCGCCGTGTCGTCTCAGTCCCCCAGTAACTCCAGTACTCCGACCGACCAAAGCGCGCAGGGCATCGATCCTGCCGCTGCCTTCGGCCCCAATGAGTGGCTCGTCGACGAGATCTACCAGCAGTACCTCCAGGATCCGAATTCGGTCGACCGAGCCTGGTGGGACTTCTTCGCCGACTACAAGCCCGGTGCCAAGAACACCGCCGCCACCGGGGCGGAACCCGCCGAGGGCACCCCCGCGGCGGCTCCCGTGACGCCGCAGGCCACAGCGCCCGCGACGCCCGCCCCCCGGGCGGCCGGCAATGGCGCGGGCCCCGCCGCGCCTCCTGCCGCGGCTGCCCCGGCCGCTCCGGCCAAGGCCGCGCCCGCGCCGCAGGCCGCCGCTCCGGCGAAGCCCGCCGCGAAGGCGGCCCCCGCCCCGGCTGCCGCGCCCGCCGCGCCCGCGCCCAAGCCCGCCGCGAAGGCGGCCCCCGCCGCCGCCCCGGCCAAGGCGAGCGGCGAGGGCCCCGAGCTGGTGACCCTGCGCGGCCCCTCCGCCGCCGTGGCGAAGAACATGAACGCCTCGCTGGAGGTGCCCACGGCGACGTCCGTGCGCGCGGTCCCGGTGAAGCTGCTCTTCGACAACCGCATCGTCATCAACAACCACCTGAAGCGCGCCCGGGGCGGGAAGGTCTCCTTCACCCACCTCATCGGCTACGCCATGGTGCAGGCCCTCAAGGCCATGCCGGCGATGAACTACTCCTTCGCGGAGAAGGACGGCAAGCCGACCCTGGTCAAGCCGGAGCACGTCAACTTCGGCCTCGCCATCGACCTGGTGAAGCCCAACGGCGACCGCCAGCTCGTCGTCGCGGCGATCAAGAAGGCCGAGACGCTCAACTTCTTCGAGTTCTGGCAGGCGTACGAGGACATCGTCCGCCGCGCCCGCGGCAACAGGCTGACGATGGACGACTTCACCGGCGTCACCGTCTCGCTGACCAACCCCGGCGGCCTCGGCACGGTCCACTCCGTGCCCCGGCTGATGCCCGGCCAGTCGGTGATCATGGGCGTCGGCTCCATGGACTACCCCGCCGAGTTCCAGGGCACCTCCCAGGACACCCTGAACAAGCTGGGCATCGCCAAGGTCATGACGCTGACCTCGACCTACGACCACCGGGTCATCCAGGGCGCCGCCTCCGGCGAGTTCCTGCGGGTCGTGGCGAACTTCCTCCTCGGCGAGGAGGGCTTCTACGACGACATCTTCGAGGCGCTGCGGATTCCCTACGAGCCGGTCCGCTGGCTCAAGGACATCGACGCCTCGCACGACGACGACGTCACCAAGGCCGCCCGGGTCTTCGAGCTGATCCACTCCTACCGGGTGCGCGGCCATGTCATGGCCGACACGGACCCGCTGGAGTACCGCCAGCGCAAGCACCCCGACCTGGACATCACCGAGCACGGGCTCACCCTGTGGGATCTGGAGCGCGAGTTCGCCGTCGGCGGTTTCGCCGGCAAGTCGCTGATGAAGCTCCGCGATGTGCTCGGTGTGCTGCGCGACTCGTACTGCCGGACCACCGGTATCGAGTTCATGCACATCCAGGACCCCAAGCAGCGCAAGTGGATTCAGGACCGGGTGGAGCGCCCGCACTCGAAGCCCGAGCGCGAGGAGCAGCTGCGGATTCTGCGCAGGCTCAACGCCGCCGAGGCGTTCGAGACCTTCCTCCAGACGAAGTACGTCGGCCAGAAGCGGTTCTCGCTGGAGGGCGGCGAGTCCGTCATCCCGCTGCTCGACGCGGTCATCGACTCCGCCGCCGAGTCGCGCCTGGACGAGGTCGTCATCGGCATGGCCCACCGCGGCCGGCTCAATGTCCTGGCGAACATCGTCGGCAAGTCGTACGCGCAGATCTTCCGCGAGTTCGAGGGCAACCTCGACCCGAAGTCGATGCACGGCTCCGGCGATGTGAAGTACCACCTGGGCGCCGAGGGCACCTTCACCGGGCTCGACGGCGAGCAGATCAAGGTCTCGCTGGTCGCCAACCCCTCCCACCTGGAGGCGGTCGACCCGGTCCTGGAGGGTGTCTCCCGCGCCAAGCAGGACGTCATCAACAAGGGCGGTACGGACTTCACCGTCCTGCCGGTCGCCCTCCACGGCGACGCGGCCTTCGCCGGCCAGGGTGTCGTCGCCGAGACGCTGAACATGTCGCAGCTCCGGGGCTACCGCACCGGCGGCACCGTGCATGTCGTGATCAACAACCAGGTCGGCTTCACCGCCGCCCCGGAGTCGTCGCGCTCCTCCATGTACGCCACCGATGTGGCCCGCATGATCGAGGCGCCGATCTTCCATGTGAACGGTGACGACCCGGAGGCCTGCGTCCGGGTGGCGCGGCTCGCCTTCGAGTTCCGCCAGACGTTCAACAAGGACGTGGTGATCGACCTCATCTGCTACCGCCGCCGCGGTCACAACGAGGGCGACAACCCGCAGTTCACCAACCCGCAGATGGTCGCGCTGATCGACAAGAAGCGCTCGGTGCGCAAGCTGTACACCGAGTCGCTGATCGGCCGCGGCGACATCACCCTGGAAGAGGCGGAGCAGGCGCTCCAGGACTTCCAGGGGCAGCTGGAGAAGGTCTTCGCGGAGGTCCGCGAGGCCACCAGCCACCCGGCCCCCGCGCTGGTCCCGGACCCGCAGGCGGAGTTCCCGGTGGCGGTGACCACCGCGATCTCCCAGGAGATCGTGAAGCGGATCGCCGAGTCCCAGGTGAACATCCCGGACCATGTCACGGTGCACCCGCGGCTGATGCCGCAGATGCAGCGGCGCGCCGCCTCCGTGGAGGACGGCACCATCGACTGGGGCATGGGCGAGACGCTGGCCATCGGCTCCCTGCTGATGGAGGGCACTCCGGTCCGGCTCTCCGGCCAGGACACCCGGCGCGGCACCTTCGGCCAGCGCCACGCGGTCCTGGTCGACCAGGAGACCAACGAGGACTACACCCCGCTGCTCTACCTCACCGAGGAGCAGGCCCGCTACAACGTGTACGACTCGCTGCTCAGCGAGTACGCGGCGATGGGCTTCGAGTACGGCTACTCGCTGGCCCGGCCGGACGCGCTGGTCATGTGGGAGGCGCAGTTCGGTGACTTCGTGAACGGCGCGCAGACCGTGGTGGACGAGTTCATCTCGTCGGCCGAGCAGAAGTGGGGGCAGACCTCCGGGGTGACCCTGCTGCTGCCGCACGGGTACGAGGGCCAGGGCCCGGACCACAGCTCGGCGCGGCCCGAGCGGTTCCTCCAGATGTGCGCGCAGAACAACATGACGGTCGCGATGCCGACGCTGCCGTCGAACTACTTCCACCTGCTGCGCTGGCAGGTCCACAACCCGCACCACAAGCCGCTGATCGTCTTCACCCCGAAGTCGATGCTCCGGCTGAAGGCGGCGGCGTCGAAGGTGGACGAGTTCCTCACCGGCGGGTTCCGTCCGGTGATCGGTGACGAGTCGGTGGACCCGGCGGCCGTGCGGAAGGTCGTCTTCACCTCCGGCAAGGTCTACTACGACCTGGACGCCGAGCGGAAGAAGCGCGGTGTCACGGACACGGCGATCATCCGGCTGGAGCGGCTGTACCCGCTGCCGGGGGCGGAGCTCCAGGCGGAGATCGCCAAGTTCCCGAACGCGGCGAAGTATCTGTGGGCGCAGGAGGAGCCGGCGAACCAGGGGGCGTGGCCGTTCATCGCGCTGAACCTGATCGACCATCTCGACCTGGCGGTCGGCGCGGATATTCCGCACGGGGAGAGGTTGCGGCGGATTTCGCGGCCGCATGGGTCGTCGCCGGCGGTGGGCTCGGCGAAGCGGCACCAGGCGGAGCAGCAGCAGCTCGTCGAAGAGGTCTTCGACGCCTGACCCGCTCCCCCTCGAAGGGCCGGCACCTGGTGGTGCCGGCCCTTCGTCCACCCCCGCCCCAACCAGGAGCCCCGAGGCACGAAATCCAGCGCCTCCGGCGATGGAGCCGCACCACCCCGGCCCTCCCGGCAACCTGAGCAACCCAAGCCCCTCCGGGGGCACCTCCCAGAGGCAGCTCTGGGGGAGATTGAGGAGCCGGGGTTCGGGGGCCGGCCCCCGACCGAGGCCCGCGGGATGCGGGGCCCTGTGGCACAGGGTCCGTCCTCGGCACATCACCCCAGAGGTCAGGACGAGGACTCCAGACGAGTGATCTCCTGGTGGATCAGGTCCGCCAGGGCCGGGTGGGCGGCGGGGTCCAGCAGGGCGAGCGTCGCACGGTGTTCCTCCAGGGCCCGCTCCGGCCCCGCCACCCCCTCCAGCCTCCCCGCCCTCACCCACTGCGCCGTCACCACCGCCTCCACCCACCCCGCGCGCCGCGCATACCCCACCCCCATCCGCAGCCGCGCGCCCGACCCGGTCCGCAGGCCCAGCAGCGCCGCCGCCAGCGCCCGGTACCACCAGGCGTACGCCGCCAGCTCCGGGTCGGCGGCTCCCCGCGCCGCCGCTCCCAGCAGCCAGTCGGCCTCCTGGAGGTCGGACGTCGTCTCCTCCGCGCGGAACCGCTCGATATGCGCCTGCCCGAGCAGCGCCCGGCGCAGGGGCAGCTCGGGATCGCCCGCCGCCGTCTCCGTGATCGCGGCGCGCAGCAGCCGTACCGCCGTGCGGACATCGGCCGGCGCGTCCTTGTCCACCCCGCGCTCGGTGAGCTGACGCCCGAGCGCGGTGAGCACCGCCGCGCGCCCCGGGTCGGACCGGGGCAGCAGCGGCAGCGCCTCCGTCCAGGCGGCGATCGCCGAGTCCCGGTGGGTCCAGCTCCCGGTGGCCGCGTACCGCTGCTCCAGCAGTCCCGCCATCCGCAGCAGGATGTGCGCCCGGGTCTCCTCGTCCCGGTCGGCGGTGCGCCGGGCCTGGTCCAGGGCCTGGAGGATGCGCAGCCGGGTGTCGTCGTCGGGGTGCTCGTGCTGGAACTCGATGGCGTCGGCGTAGTCGAGCCAGGCGCCGCACAGCTCGCCCCGGTCGACGTCGTCCCAGTCGATCCCGTCGATCCCGGCGTGCAGATCGTCCCCGGCGCGTTCCGCGTACGCCCGGGAGGCGGCCGGGTCCTTCTCGCGGGGCTCGACGGGCCCCTCGCCCCGGTGGTGGCGGGCCAGCTCCAGCAGGAGCCCGCCGCGCAGCAGCAGCGCGGACTCGTGCCGCTCCCCGGCCCGCGTCCCGGGGGGCTCGTCGCCTGCGCCCTCGTCCAGGAGGAGCTGGACGGCGCCGACGGCGGTCTCCATCGCCCGGGTGAACCAGTCCCCGGGCGCGGCCGGCCCGCGCAGCGCGTGGGGCGCGCCGAGGACGGCGAGCCGGCGCAGCACCCGGACGCGGGTGGCGGCCGCGGTCACCCGCAGCGCGCCGGACGCGCCCGAAGCGGCGGCGGTGAGTTCGGCGAGACTGGTGTCGGCCGCCGACAGCAGCACGGCGGCGACGGGCCCGGGTTCGTCGCCCGCCTGCACCCACGCCCACTCGGGCACGAGCTTCGCGCTGAGCCGCCCGGCGGCGACATCCTCCGCCATCGCCTCCAGCACCCGCGCCAGGGTGAGCTGGGCCCGGGGCGGGCCGCCGGAGATCGCGTTCTGCGCGGCGTCCAGGGCCTCGGGCAGATCCTCCGGCAGCGGGCGCACCAGCCAGCGCCGGAGCAGGGCGTCGGCGAGTTCGTCGTAGAGGGAGGCCCGCCGGGTGGTGCGCCGCTCGGCCTGGGCGGCGAAGCCGAGGAGTCCGATCGCGGTGTCCAGGTCGCGCACGGTGCCGTGTTCGCCGAAGTGCGCCAGACAGACGCGGGCGCGGGCGGCGAGACCGGCCGGGCCCTCCGGCGGCAGCGGGCCCGGCATCGCGGTGGGCCGGGGGGTGCCGAGGCGGCGCAGTACCTGCGCGGAGACCTGGGCGAAGGGCCAGAGCCTGCGGCTCCCGGGGCTGCCGGGCGCGGAGGGCCGGGGGTCGACCGAGCCGGCGAGGAAGGCGGCGGCGATGGCGGGGAAGTTCCGCGCGGTGCGGCCGTAGCGGGACTCGACGTACTCGGAGCAGTGCTTGAGCACCTGGGCGGCGCTGCCCGCGCCGAGCCGGCCGAGCAGTTCCTCCCGTACCCCGTCGAGGAAGGCGTAGGCGGGGCCGGGGTCGTCGCCCGGGTCGCCGGGGGCGGTGTCCTCGCGCCGGAGCAGTCCGCTGAGGAGCACCTCGGCGAGGACGTCGGGGCCGCTGCGGGTCAGCATGGCGCGCTGGACGAGCTGCATCACGGGCAGTGTCAGCGGTACGGCGGAGAGATGGACGGCGAGCTGGGCGGCGGCCGGTGAGGCGGTGCGGCGGAAGAGCCGGACCCGTTCGGCGGGGGTGAGCGGTGCCCCGTCGTGCCGGCGGGGCGGGGCGGCCGGGTGGCGGCGCAGGACGACGGCGCCCGCCGCGTTCAGGCTCTGGCCGGTGGCGCCGGCGATCAGCCGGGTCCAGGACTCGAAGGAGCCGGGGCGCAGGGCGAGCACCGGCACGGGCACTCCCCGGGTGATGGCCGCGCCCCGCTGCGGGGTGAACTCCAGCCGCCCGGCGGGCCCCTCGCGGCGCCGGAGCAGCCCGGGGCGCGCGGGCAGATGGGTGCGGTCCCACATCCGCTGGGGCAGCGGCTGGACGACGGCGACGGGCGCGGTCGACGCCCAGGTGTGGAGGAGCCGCTGCATCCGGCCGCTGCGCCACATCGGGCCCGCGCAGTCGCTGAGGACGAGGGTGAGCTGCCGTCCGGTGGGGTCGCCGAGCTGGGCGGGGACGGGACGGCCGGGGCGGACGCGGTGGACGGCGATCTCGCGGAAGGCCCCGGAGCGCTCGCAGACCTGGCGCAGCTCCTCCAGGGCTCCGTCCCAGACCGCGTTGGAGCTGGACTCGTCCATGACGAGGGCGAGCCGGGCCTCGCGGCGGCGGGCGCCGGTGAGGACGGGGACGACGATCCCGGTGTCGGCGGCGTGGTCGGCGGTGGCGGTCTCGTCGAGTTCGCGGCGGACGGGGCGCATGGGCGGGTGGTAGCGCTGGAGGGGGCGGAGCGAGCGCTCCAGGGCGGGGGCGTCGGGCAGGGCGGCGGGCACGGGCACGGGGACGCGGCGCAGTCCGCCGCCGGGGAGCAGCCCGCCGGGGCCGGCCGAGCGGGCGGGTGCGTAGAGCCCGATCCGGGCGCGGGGGGCGGGCAGGGCGGGGTGGGCGGGGGCGAGCGGGGGTTCGGGTCCGGTGGCGAGGGCGGGTTCGGTGTCGGCGGGCGGGCCGTCGGCCGGGTCCGGGGGCGGTGGGCCGGGCGGCGGGGCCGGGGGTGCGTACCGCGCGAGCCAGAGGGCGTCGGCCAGCTCCTCGGCGGTGGGGTCGAGTTCGGCCTCGCGCAGCCGCCGGACGAGGGCGGTCAGGGGCGCGGCCGGGGCCCGCTGAGGCGGGGGCGGGGGCGGCACCGGGTCACCGCTGCCGGGTGTCGAGGGGACGCATCAGCAGTCCGGCGATCTCCTCGCGGCGGGCCGGGTCCCTGCGCACGGTGTGCTGGGTGAGGTAGATGGCGTTGAGGAGCTGATCGGTGGGGCGGAGTTCGCCGTCGCCGTCCTCGCTGGTGAACCGGCCGATCAGATCGAGGTTCCCTTCGTCGGCGCCCGCGCCGAAGTGGGCCTGGACCATCGCGGCGAGCCGTTCGTCGCGCGGCGGGTCGAGGTGGAGGTGGATGCAGCGGCGGAGCAGCGGGGCGGGGAAGTCGCGTTCGCCGTTGCTGGTCATCACCACGAAGGGGAAGGCGTGGCAGCGCACCCGGCCGCCGCGCACCGGCACCCGGCGGCCGTCGTGGGTGAGGACGCGGACCTCGGCGTGGCCGGGCCGGTCGGCGGTGCGCTCCAGTTCGGGGAGGGCGAACTCGCCCTCCTCGACGACGTTCAGCAGATCGTTGGGGAGGTCGATGTCGCTCTTGTCGAGTTCGTCGATGAGCAGGACCCGGGGCCGCTCGGTGGGCAGCAGCGCGGTGCCCAGCGGCCCGAGTCTGATGTACCGGCCGATGTCGTCGGGCTCGCGCTGCTCGCGCTCGGCGAGCTGGGCGTCCTGGAGGCGGCCGATGGCGTCGTAGGTGTAGAGGCCGTCCTTCAGCTCGGTGCGGCTGACGACGGGCCACTGGAGGACCCGGCCGAGGCCGAGTTCGTACGCGACGGAGTGGGCGAGGGTGGACTTGCCGGAGCCGGGTTCGCCGGTGACGAGGAGGGGGCGCCGCAGGTAGAGGGCGGCGTTGATGAGTTCGAGGGCTCGGGCGTCCTGGGCGGGCGGGGCGCCGACGCGGGCGCCGAGTCTGCGGGTGGAGGAGGCGTCGATGGGGGGCGCGGGGTCGGGCAGCGGCTCCCCGGAGAAGACGCGCCAGGGCGGGGGCGGCGGGAGGGTGCGGATGCGGTCGGGGTCCGGCGCTCCGGCGCCCCGGTAGATCAGCCAGTCGTCCATCGCTCGCTCCTCAGTGACGGCCGGGTGGACCGGTGGCGGGCAACGCCGGATATGTACCCACGGCTCCGGGCTCCCAATGGCCCGGGCGGCGGTCTCTCGTCCGCCGCCCGGTGCGCGGGGGCGGCGGTCCGGCGGGATTCCCGGAGATCCGCATCCGGAATGGCCGCCTCATGGGGAGTCCACCGGTCCGCCGGTGTCGGTGGGGAGCGGGCGGCCCGGGTCGTCGTAGAGCAGGGCCACGCCCTCCGCCCAGTGGCCCCCGTTGTGCGATCCGCTGATGTCGTCCCTGACCCGGCGGAGGCGGTCGGGGAGTTCCAGGACATCGGCCGCCTGTTCGAGGAAGCGGGCGGCGCCGTCGTGGAGCCGCTCACAGAAGTCGGTGCAGCCGTGGTCGGGGTGGCCGTCGGTGTGCCAGATGACCACCCCGTGCCCGGCGTCCAGGGCGAGGCCGATGGCCCGGCGGCCGACGCCCCGGCTCGCGGGGCGGCAGAGCACCGGCACCGCCGACGCCCCGGTGTCCTCGAAGTGGCGGGCCCGGGGGACCTGCGACAACGGGGGCGTGCGCAGCGCGGTGAGCGCCCCCGCGCGCTCCATCGCCCGCCATCGGCGGACCCGTACGGGATCGGGTGCGCCGCGACGGGCGATATCGCGGAGGACCACCATCCGGCGTACACCCACATACGCCGCGTGGTGCAGCCGCGCCATCTCGGTGAGCTGCCAGCGGTGGACGGCCGTGTCGAAGTGGTCGACGGGAAGGGCGACCTCCAGCGGGGCGGGCGCGCCGGGGGCGTCGACGGAGGAGAAGACCTCGGCGAGCGGTCCGCGCAGCCGCCGGACGAGCCGGTCGGGCGGGGTGCCGTCGCCGGTCTGCTCCTCGTGGAGGGGTTCGTTGAGGTCGTGGCCGTCGTCGACGCGGATGCGCCAGTAGAAGCGGGGGGCGGCCGTGTGGATCACGGGTTCCAGCTCGACGATGACGACGGCGGAGCCGTCGGCGGGCCGGGGGTAGCGGACGACGGCCCGCCCGCCGGGACCGCCGCCCGGCACCGCGGGCGGGACCAGCCCGGGCGGCAGGGTGGCCTGGGTGACCACGGTGTGCACGATCGGCGGCACCTCCCGGAGCCGGCGGGCCACCCAGCCCGCGAGGGCGGCGGGTTCGCCGCCGCGGGTCCGCTCGTACTCCACGACGAGCTGGAGGTAGTGCAGGGCCGCGATGGCGGCGACCGGCTGCCCCGCCTCGTAGAGCAGTCCATGGCCGTCGCGCCAGGCGTGGGGGAGCAGCTGGCCGGGGGGTGCGGCGATCCCGCCGCGGGCCTTGCGGGCCAGCTCGGCGACGGGCCGGATGCCCTCGGGCGGCGGCACCGAGGCCAGCAGGGCGAGCGCCGCCCGCCGGTCCCGGGGGCTCCACTGGTCGCCGCCGGTGTGCACGCCCGCGCCGGGCAACTGGTGCTGGCGCTCGGTCCAGTGGTGCCCTCCGACGGTCGGGGTACGGCCGTGCCAGCCGTCGTGGGCGGCCATCAGCACCTGGTAGGCGGGGCCGAAGCGGCGCAGGGCGGTGCAGGCGACGGCCGTCCCGCCGTCGCGCCCGGCGCGCCGGGACTTGAGGACGCCGATGACGGCACCGGTGTGGGCGTCGAGCACCGGAGACCCGGAGCCGCCCTTGGGGAACTCGGCCTCCGGCCGGAAGCGGAGGCCGTAGTCGTCGTCGAAGCCGTTGATCCGGGCGGCGGCCTGCCAGCGGACCGCGCGCCGGTCCTCGTCGGGGCGGTAGCCCTGGACGATGCCGCGCCCGCCGGGGTGGTCGGTCCGGTCGGTCAGCCAGACGCACTCGTGCGCGGCGCCGTCCGCGGCCACCCGGACCAGGGCGAGGTCCTGTTCCACCGGGATGCGCTGCTCGGGGCGGGGGTCGCCGTCGAGCAGCCAGTGGCCGAGCCGGGCTTCGAGGGGCGCGCCGCCGTTGACCTCGCTGCCGCTGACGGAGAAGACCCGGGTCCGGTCGGACCTCAGATGGGGCGCGAGGACATGGGCGCAGGTCAGCACCCAGCCGGGGGCGACGAAGAAGCCGGTGCCCCACAGCCCCGGCTCGTCGGGGCGGGCGGAGTGGAGGCGGACGGTGGCGGCGCGGGCGAGGGCCTCGATGACGGCGTCGGATTCGCTCACGGCGGGAACTCCGGTGCCGCGGGCGTGCCGGGGCGGCGCCAGACCAGGGTGACATGGACGGACGCCTTGGTCTCGCCCGCCGCGAGAACGGCGAGGACGGCGCCGGACTTCGCGGTCAGCTCGATCCCGAAGGAGACGCTCGCCTCGTCGGGCCCGGCGGCGGAGGCCGCGTCCAGGACGGCGGCGCCCACGCCCCGGATCAGCTCGTCGAGCTGCCGCACCCGGGCGGCGGCCCGCTCGGCGACGCCGACGTCCTCGTCGTCCTCGCCGTATCCCCCGCCGGCGGGGGTGAGCCGGGCGTGCACCACGGCACCCCCGGGGAGCTCGATCCGCTGGACGTGTCCGCTCACGGATTCCCCCGCCCTCGGGTGCCCGCCTCCGCTGTCGGCGGCGGGCTACCCAGTACGTACCCGCGACCGGGCCCGCTTCGAACGGCGACGGAGGCAATGGCGCGTTCCGGTCCGCCCGGTTGCCGGGCGGGAGGGGGGCGCGCCGTAGGCTGGGGAGGTAGTCCCCCATCCGTCCCGGGAGCATGTTGTGTACTTCACCGATCGCGGCATCGAGGAGCTGGAGAAGCGGCGTGGCGAGGAGGAGGTCTCCTTCGAGTGGCTCGCCGAGCAGCTCCGCACGTTCGTGGATCTGAATCCCGACTTCGAGGTGCCGGTGGAGCGGCTGGCGACGTGGTTGGCGCGTCTGGACGACGAGGACGACGAAGAGGACTGACCCGCCCCACCCGGCGCGTCCCGCGCCACAGGGAGCCCGGGCAAAACCCAGCCCGTCCGGGGGCACCTCCCAGAGGCGGCTCCGGGGGCTTGAGGACGGCCCCCGCACCACAGGCAACCCGCACCCCGCGGGCCACGGTCGGGGGCCGGCCCCCGAACCCCCGCGCCTCAAACGCCGGCGAGGCTTGAGTTGCTCAGGTCACCGACGGGGCTGGGGTGACGCGGCTCGAACGCCGGTGAGGCTGGGCTTGACCAGCCCGTCCGGGGGCACCTCCCAGAGGCGGCTCCGGGGGGCTTGAGGACGGCCCCCGCACCACAGGCAACCCGCACCCTGCGGGCCACAGTCGGGGGCCGGCCCCCGAACCCCCGCGCCTCAAACGCCGGCGAGGCTTGAGTTGCTCAGGTCACCGACGGGGCTGGGGTGACGCGGCTCAACCGCCGACGGGGATGGAGTGGTGCGGCTCAGCTCGCCGGTGAGGCTGGGCTTGACCAGCCCGTCCGGGGGCACCTCCCAGAGGCAGCTCTGGGGGAGATTGAGGACGGACCCCGCACCACGGGCAACCCGCACAATCTCAGCCCGTCCCGCCCCACAGGCCCCCGCAGGCACCACCCTCCCCACCCTACGACCCCCCCCAAACCCCCCCACGAAAAGCACCAACCCCATTGGCAACGAGCACCACCCCCGCAGCCACCCACCCCGGACTCCTCCGAACCACCCCGTAGACCCCGATCGGCACCCCCACGGCCAGCTGCACCGCCCCCAGCGTCCTGGCGCGGTCCTCCCGGTCCCGCAGCCAGTGGTCCAGCCCCTCCTCCACGGCCTGGAACTCCGCCCGCACGGCGTCGCGCCACCCCGCCCACTCCACGGTCTCCGCGCCGAGCGCCCGGGCGGTCGCCCGGAGTCTCCCGCCCGGTTCGCCGGGGAGGAGCCCGGGCGGCAGCCGCAGCCCCGCTCTGCTGAGCACCGCCACCAGACCCAGCAGCCGGGCGCGGGCGTCGGCCTCGCCGTCGGGCCGGGTGAGAGGGTCCAGGGACTGCACGTCCAGCACGGGGTCGAGCCCGAGACGCGCGGCGAAGGTGTGCATCGCCTCCGCCTCGCCGACCGGGGTACCGTCCGTGAGCCAGACGTACCCGACGGGCCGCCGGAATCCGGAGGCGAGGGTGAACCCGGCGCGGTCCGCGTCCCACCACAGGGCCAGCACCGGCCGGTTGGTGGCGACGGCGACGGCGGACGCCCATCCGCCGAGCACCCGGTCCACCGGCTCCGCGGCCTCCCGCCAGGGCCGTCCCTCGGGGACGAGAACACTCCAGTCGTCCCCCGCCGGGGCGAGCAGCTGCTGCTCACGCAGGAGGTGGGCCGCGGGCCGTACGGAGGAGGGCTCGGCCCGGCAGAGCAGCAGCGCGCCCACGGGTGTCGCGTTCATGAGCCTCACGCTAGGGCAGTTTGCCCCTGTATGGCGCCTTTTGGTCACTCCATCGCGGCCGGCCGGGCCCTTGACACCACCCACTCGCGATATATCGTATTGCCCATGAGACGCGATATGTTGCGTCCCGTGAATCCGTCGGGTCCGGCCGGAAGGGCAGCGTGATGACAGAGTCGACGTGGGAGGTCACCGAGCCCGGGAAGCTCACCTTCGACGAACCGGTAACGGCACTGCCGGCAGTGACGGCACTCCGAGTGCGGGTCGTCAGCGGCACGGTGAACGTGGTGGGCACGGACGAGGGCCCCGCCCGCCTGGAGGTCTCCCGCCTCCAGGGCCCCCCGCTGATCGTGACGCGGAAGGACGGCGCGCTGGGCGTGACCCATGGCGAGCTGCCCTGGAAGGAGTGGACGAAGCTGCTCGACCGCGCGGAGTGGCGGCGCGAGGCGACCGTCACGCTGACGGTCCCCTCCTCGTGGGCCGTGGAGATCCACGCGGTGGGCGCCGGAGTGGTGGTCTCCGGTATCCGCGGCCGGACCTCCGTCCGCAGCGTCAGCGGTGACGCCACGCTGATGGGGCTGTCCGGCGAGGTCAGCGCCGAGACGGTGTCGGGGAACGTGGAGGCCCAGTCGGTGACCGGCGGGCTGCGCTGCCATTCGGTGTCGGGGGATCTCACCGTGATGGAGGGCGGGGTGGGCTCGCGGGTGCGGGCCGAGTCGCTCACCGGGGACATGCTGATCGATCTCGCCGCCGACGGCGCGCCGGGCGCCCCCGCGGACATCAGGCTGACCACGGTCTCCGGCGAGGTCGCCGTCCGGCTGCCGCACCCGGCGGACGCCCGGGTGGAGGCGAACACGGCCAGCGGCTCGCTGTCGAACGCCTTCGACAGCCTGAAGGTCAGCGGCACCTGGGGTTCCAAGCGGCTCACCGGGCGGCTGGGCGCGGGCACGGGCACCCTGCGGGCCACGACCGTCTCCGGCTCGATCGCCCTGCTGCGCAGGCCCCCGGCCGAGGACCCCGGCACCCCGGGACCCTCCGACGACGCCCCGGGCCCCGCCCCGGCGCCGGACGGCGACTCCCCCGACACACCCGGCACAGCCGGACCGGCCGGTCCGGCCGACCCCGCCGGCCCTTCCGGAAAGGTGCTCTGACCATGCCTCCCGTATTCGCGCACGGCCGGCTGCGGCTGTATCTGCTGAAGCTTCTGGACGAGGCCCCCCGCCATGGGTACGAGGTCATCCGGCTGCTGGAGGAGCGCTTCCACGGTCTGTACGCGCCCTCCGCCGGCACGGTCTACCCCCGGCTGGCCAAGCTGGAGGCCGAGGGCCTGGTCACCCATGCCACCGAGGGGGGCCGCAAGGTCTACTCGATCACCGAAGCGGGCCGGGCGGAGCTGGCCGGGCGCGGCGGCGAGCTGGCCGATCTGGAGCTGGAGATCCGCGAGTCGGTCTCCGAACTGGCGGCGGAGATCCGCGACGACGTGCGCGGCGCGGCGGGCAAGCTGCGCAGCGAGATGCGGGCCGCGGCGGACCGGACCCGGACCTCCCCGGGCGCGGAGAAGGCGGAGAAGGAGGAGTGGCGCAAGGTCACCCACGAGTGGCAGGAGCAGGCCCGCCGCGCCAGGGAGGACGCCCAGCAGGCGCGCCGCCAGGCCAGGGAGGCGCAGGAGAAGGCGCGGCACGAGATGCAGCGGATCGCCAAGCAGGTGCAGGACCAGGTGCAGGGGCACTTCACCCGGGGCGACTGGCCGACCGGGCTCCGCGAGGGGCTCTCCGATCTGACGGAGCGGCTCTCCGGTCTGACGAGGACACCGCCGCCGCCCGCTCGGGACGCCCCCGCCGCCCCCGCCCCCGGGGCGGGCCCGGCACCCGGAGCGGGCCCGGCACCCGGAGCGGCCGGAACAACCCCCGCGCACGGTTGGCCCGGTGAGGAGCCGCCGCCCACCGGCGACCCGGCCCGCGATCTGGACCGGCTGCTGGACCGCTTCCGCGACGACATCCGCGACGCGGCCCGTGACCACGGCGTCACCGAGGCCCGGCTCGACGAAGCGCGCCGCCGGCTGGCCACGGCGGCCGAGGACATCCTCGGGGCGCTGCTCAAGCCCGAGGACCGACCCGAGGACCGATAGCGGCCCGGCCGTGCGCGCGCACCGGCCACCGGGGCCGGCCCGCGCGCACGGCGGCGCGGGGCCCGGGCCGTCTCGCTACCGCTCCCCGCCCCCTTCCCCGTACAGCGCGCGCCGTACGGCCTCATGGGTGGCGCCGTGGTCGGCGAGCGTCTCCGCGACCACACCGGGCCGGGCGGTGAGGGCCAGCAGCAGATGTTCGCCGCCGACGCGGCGGTCGCCCCGGCCGGTGGCCATCCGCAGGGAGCACGTCAGGACGTCCTTGGCCTCGGGGGTGAAGGGGCTGTTCCACCAGCGCCTGGCGCGCTTCGGCGGCCGGAGCGCGCCGGGGCCGTGGGCCCGCTCCACCCGGGAGACGATCTCGCCGATGTCGATACCGAGGCCGGCCAGCGCCTCCGTGTCGGAGCGGGAGAGACCCGCCCGCCCCCGGGCCTCCGCGAGCGCGCGCTCCAGGGAGGAGCGCCGGTCCAGGACACCGAGGGCGGAGAAGGCGAAGGACACCCGGGTTCCCGGCTGTTCGAGCATCGCCAGCAGCAGATGCTCCTCGGTGACCTCGCCCGCACCGGTCCTTTCGGAGACCGCAACCGACCCCTTGACCGCGTCCCGGGCGTCCTGGGTGAACCGTTCGAACATCACTGCCTCCCGTACTTCTTGTGCACGGCCTGCCGGCTGACTCCCAGTTCGGCCGCGATCTCCTGCCACGACCAGCCCTGACCACGGGCACTGCGCACCTGGACCGCTTCGAGCCGTTCGAGAAGCCGGCGCAGGGCGGCGACCGCGCGCAGCCCGACCCTCGGGTCGCGGTCACCCGCCCGCGCGGCGAGATCCGTTGCCTCAGTCATGGGCGTCAACTTACATTGACACCCATGACTCGTCAACCAGAGTTGACACCCGGCGGGAGGCTCAGGGCGTCAGCACCACCTTCCCGAACAGCCCCCCGCCCGCCATCCGCTCGAACCCGTCCCGGGCCCGCTCCAGCGGCAGCACCTCGTCGATCACCGGCCGCACCCCGGTCGCCGCGCAGAACGAGAGCAGATCGGCCAGCTCGTCCCGGGAGCCCATGGTCGAGCCCACCACCTTCAGCTCCAGGAAGAAGATCCGGGTCAGCTCCGCGTGCGAGGGCCGGTCGCCGCTGGTCGCGCCGGAGATCACCAGGGTGCCGCCGGGCCGCAGCGACTTGACCGAGTGCGACCAGGTCGCCGCGCCGACGGTCTCGATCACCGCGTCCACCCGGCGGGGCAGCCGCTCCCCCGGCGCGTACACACCCTCGGCGCCGAGCCCGAGCGCCCGCTCCCGCTTGGCCTCGTCGCGGCTGGTGGCGTGCATCCGCAGTCCGGCCGCCTTCCCGAGCACGATCGCGGCGGTCGCCACTCCCCCGCCGGCGCCCTGCACCAGCACGGTGTCACCGGGGCGCACCCCGGCGTTGGTGAAGAGCATCCGGTACGCGGTGAGCCAGGCCGTGGGCAGACAGGCGGCCTCCTCGAAGGACAGCTCCGCCGGCTTGGGCAGCACATTCCAGGACGGTACGGAGACCTGCTCGGCGAAGGTGCCCTGGTAGCGCTCGGTGAGGATGGAGCGCGGCTCGTCCGGGCCGACCCCGTGCCCGGTCTGGCCGATCACGGAGTGCACCACCACCTCGTTGCCGTCCGGGTCGGTGCCCGAGGCGTCACAGCCGAGGATCATCGGCAGCCGCTCCGCGGGGAGGCCGACACCCCGCAGGGACCAGAGGTCGTGGTGGTTGAGGGAGGCGGCCCGGACGGTGACGGTGGTCCAGCCGGGGCGGTCCGGCGGGGCCGGGCGCTCGCCCAGCTCCAGGCCGTCGAGGGGGGCGTCGGGGTCGATGCGTGCGGCGTAGGCGGCGAACATGTCCCGCACCCTAGATCCGGACCGCCGGTGACGGAACGGCGCCGGGGTGTGACACACACCGCGCCCCCGGTACGGACTCCGGGCCCGGCCCCCGCACCGCGCCCCCGGCAGCGGCCCCCGGACCCGCCACGCCGTACCCCACGGGGAAGCGGCCCCCGGACCCGCCACGCCGTACCCCACGGGGAAGCGGCTCCCGGACCCGCAACCCCGCACCCGGGCAAGGCCCCGGAAGGACTCCGGCAAGGCCCCCGCGCGCCCCACGCAGCGCGGGCCCGCCCCCAAGGGCGGGCCCGCAACCTGTCCACGGCAGGACGACGCGTCAGCGCCGGGCGACACCCTCCGCACGGGCCGCCGCCGCGACGGCCGCCGTCACGGCCGGGGCCACCCGCTCGTCGAAGGGCGAGGGGATGACATAGTCCGCCGCCAGCTCGTCGCCGACCACATCGGCCAGCGCGTTCGCCGCCGCGATCTTCATCCCCTCGGTGATCCGGGAGGCCCGCACCTGGAGCGCGCCCGCGAAGATCCCCGGGAACGCCAGGACGTTGTTGATCTGGTTCGGGAAGTCGCTGCGGCCCGTGGCCACCACCGCCGCGTACTTGTGCGCGATGTCCGGGTGGACCTCGGGGGTCGGGTTGGCCATGGCGAAGACCAGCGCGCCCGGGGCCATGGAGGCGACGGCCTCCTCCGGCACGGTGCCTCCGGAGACCCCGATGAACACATCCGCGCCGGCCAGCGCGGACTCCAGCGAGCCGGAGAGACCGGCCCGGTTGGTCAGCTCCGCCACCTCGCGCTTGACCGGGGTCAGATCGTCGCGGTCACGGCTGACGATGCCCTTCCGGTCACTGAGCGCCACATCGCCGAGCCCCGCCTCCAGCAGGAACTTCGCGATCGCGACCCCGGCCGCGCCCGCGCCCGAGATCACCGCGCGCAGATCGCCGAGGCCCCGGCCGGTCAGCCGCGCGGCGTTGCGCAGGGCCGCCAGCGTCACCACGGCCGTGCCGTGCTGGTCGTCGTGGAAGACCGGGATGTCCAGCCGCTCCTGGAGCCTGCGCTCGATCTCGAAGCAGCGCGGCGCGGAGATGTCCTCCAGATTCACCCCACCGAAGGAGGGGGCGAGCCGCACCACCGTCTCGACGATCTCGTCCGTGTCGGTGGTGGCGAGCGCGATCGGCACCGCGTCCACGCCGCCGAACTGCTTGAAGAGGATGGCCTTCCCCTCCATCACCGGAAGCGATGCCTCCGGTCCGATGTCGCCCAGTCCGAGCACCGCGGTCCCGTCGGTGACGACGGCGACGACCTGCGACTTCCAGGTGTAGTCGTGGACCAGTTCCGGCTGCTCGGCGATCGCGCTGCACACCCGGGCGACACCGGGTGTGTACGCGAGGGACAGGTCGTCCTTGTTGCGCACCGGCACAGTCGCCTGGACGGCCATCTTGCCGCCCCGGTGGAGCGCGAAGGCCGGATCGAAGGGCTCCGCCGGAGCGCTCTCCGTGCCTCCGTCGGTCTCGCCGTCCTGGTCGCTGCGCGAATTGACGATCTCCGCTGCCATTGGTTGACCCCTTAGGTCTTCATCAGTTGAGGGTTGCCACTCCTGGTTGAGGAGGGGTGGGCGGGCACCGTGTCCATGCCCCGCTCCGACGGCCTGCCGCCCGCGGGGAGGTGCTGTGAACACGCGGGCACGCCGCACACGCGCCCTGAGCCCCGGATGAGGGGTGTAAGGGTCCTTCTTACCCGACGGGGCCCGCCGGAGACGAGTCGATATCCCGATACGGACATAACTCATCTCTGATTTCAGGACACGTCGGCTACGTGCCCTTTATCTGCTCCGTGAGCCTCCGCCGACCGGAGAACTTCCGGCCAGAAGGACGTACTCCCGCGAATGGTCCGGCGCTGCCTGACCGGTTCACGGTGGTCGGGGGTGTCCCGTTACCCGATTTTGACATGCACGGCCCCCTGATTGGGCTGGTCCGAATGGCAAGATGCCGAAAACACACCAGGTCGTGTCACTCGACGACGAGGACACGATCGGGATACGACCACGAAATGGCAGCTCTCTGACACGCCGGAGGACCCTCGACATGACCGCACGCATCACGCGCCCGAAGACCGCCAAGAAGACCCGGAAGACCCTCAACTCCCGGTTCGCCGCGGTCGGCGCCATCGCGGTCGCCGGCACCATGCTGCTGACCGGCTGTGGCGACCAGACGGAGTCGAAGGGAGGCGGGAGCGCCAAGGAGAGCGCCGGCGGCTCCGCCTCCGCGGGGGACGGCAACAAGCTCAACGCCATGCTGCCCCAGGCGATACGCGACAAGGGCGTCATCAAGGTGGGATCGGACATCGCCTACCCGCCGGTGGAGTTCAAGGACGACTCGGGCAAGACGGTCGGCATCGACCCGGACCTGGCCGCGGCGCTCGGCAAGGAGCTGGGGGTGACGTTCGAGTTCGAGAACGGCACCTTCGACACCCTCGTCACCGGTCTGCGCTCCAAGCGGTACGACCTGGCCATGTCGGCCATGACGGACACCAAGGACCGGCAGAACGGCGTGGACGCCGACACCGGCAAGAAGGTCGGCGAGGGCGTCGACTTCGTCGACTACCTCACCGCGGGCGTCTCGATCTACACCAAGAAGGGCGATGACCAGGGCATCAAGACCTGGGCGGACCTGTGCGGCAAGAAGCTCGTCGTGCAGCGCGGCACGGTCTCCGAGGACCTCGCCAACGCCGAGAACAAGAAGTGCGGCGACAAGGGCAAGATCAAGATCGAGAAGTTCGACAACGACCTGGAGGCCCAGACCCGGCTGCGGGCAGGCGGCGGCGACGCCGGCTCCTCCGACTTCCCGGTGGCCGCGTACGCGGTGGAGACCTCCGGCGGCGGCAAGGACTTCCAGACCGTCGGCGAGCAGGTCGAGGCGGCTCCGTACGGCATCGCGGTCGCCAAGGACAACACCCAGCTGCGGGACGCGGTCAAGGCCGCGCTGGACGTGATCATCAAGAACGGCGAGTACAAGAAGGTCCTGGAGAAGTGGGGCGTCGCCGACGGCGCGGTGACCGAGGCCAGGATCAACGGCGGTTCCTGACCCGGCTGGGGCCGGTGCCGCGGGCACCGGCCCCAGGTCAGCAACTGATTCGCCACGGAAAGGCTTCCCTGTGACTGCCGACATCAAGAAGACGGGTCCAAAGGACGCGCCACCCCCGCCGCCCGCGGCCGGCCCGGAGGCCATCAAGGCCGTCCCGGTCCGCCACTACGGCCGGTACGTCAGCGCCCTCGTCGCCATCGCGCTCTTCGCGGTGATCATCTACGCCTTCGCCCAGGGCAACATCAACTGGGGCGCGATACCGGACTACTTCTTCGACGACCGCATCGTCGAGGGGGTCTGGAAGACCATCGTCCTGACCGTGCTGTCGATGACGATCGGCATCGTCGGAGGCATCCTCCTCGCGGTGATGCGGCTGTCGAAGAACCCGGTGACCTCGTCGATCGCCTGGTTCTACATATGGTTCTTCCGCGGCACCCCGGTCCTGGTCCAGCTCTTCGTCTGGTTCAACCTGGGCCTGGTCTTCGAGTACATCAACCTCGGCTTCTACCGGGACGAGTGGGCGGACTTCATGACTCCGTTCCTCACCGCGCTGCTGGGGCTCGGCCTCAACGAGGCCGCCTACATGGCGGAGATCTGCCGGGCCGGCCTGCTCTCCGTGGACGAGGGCCAGACGGAGGCCTCGCACGCGCTGGGCATGAGCCACAGCAAGACCCTGCGCCGGATCGTGATCCCGCAGGCGATGCGGGTGATCGTGCCGCCCACGGGCAACGAGGTCATCAATATGCTCAAGACGACCTCACTGGTGGCGGCGGTGCAGTACACCGAACTCTTCCGCCAGGCACAGAACATCGGGCAGACCTCCGGAGCACCGGTCGAGATGTTCTTCCTGGCCGCCGCCTGGTACCTGGTCCTGACCTCGGTCCTGAGCGTCGGCCAGTACTACCTGGAGCGCTACTACGCCCGGGGCTCCAGCCGCACCCTGCCGGCGACCCCGTTCCAGAGAATCCGGTCGAGCGTGTTCTCCGTGCGCCGGCCGAAGGGAGTCTCCGCATGAGCGCCAACGCGATGGTCAAGGCGGAGGGCGTGCACAAGTCCTTCGGCCCGGTCGAGGTCCTCAAGGGCATCGATCTGGAGGTCGCCCCGCGCGAGGTCTTCTGTCTGATCGGCCCCTCGGGCTCCGGCAAGTCGACCTTCCTGCGCTGCATCAACCATCTGGAGAAGATCAACGCCGGACGGCTGTACGTCGACGGGGAGCTGGTCGGCTACCAGCAGAAGGGCGACCGGCTGTACGAGCTGAAGGACAGCGAGGTCGCGCTGAAGCGGCGCGACATCGGCATGGTCTTCCAGCGCTTCAACCTCTTCCCGCACATGACGGCGGTGGAGAACATCATGGAGGCGCCCGTCCAGGTCAAGGGCGAGTCCCGGGCCACGGCACGGGCCCGCGCGCTCCAGCTCCTGGACCGGGTGGGGCTCGGCGACAAGGCGGCCAACTACCCCTCGCAGCTCTCCGGCGGCCAGCAGCAGCGGGTGGCCATCGCCCGCGCCCTGGCGATGGACCCCAAGCTGATGCTCTTCGACGAGCCGACATCCGCGCTCGACCCGGAGCTGGTGGGCGATGTGCTGGATGTGATGCGCCAGCTCGCCGAGGACGGCATGACGATGGTCGTGGTCACCCATGAGATGGGCTTCGCCCGCGAGGTCGGCGACGCCCTGGTGTTCATGGACGACGGCGTGGTGGTCGAGTCGGGCCACCCCCGCGATGTGCTGACCAGCCCTCAGCACGACCGGACGAAGTCGTTCCTGTCCAAGGTGCTCTGACAGGGAGCGGGAGAGGGGCGGTACGGACCCGGTCCGTAC